>WRIE01000003.1 GCA_009782875.1 Eubacteriaceae bacterium
ATAAGAGGCTCTGCGCTTTCTGCGGCAGGCGGATATACCTTTTTGAAGTCTTCGAAGTCTACCAAATACTTGGACTGAAGTTTCGGGTACTTGTCTGCAAGGCCCTTTGTAATTGTGTCTTCCCTCGGTGTTGAGGAAACCTGCTGGCCTGCGTTGTCATACTTCGCATTCGCTTCTAGGAAATCATAAAGGGCATGGTAGTTTTCAGGATTGATATCTGAGCTGTTGAGGGCTGATTTGTCGAACCTGAAGAAGTAGTTGCCTCCAGGAGCCAGGGCGTCAATGATCTCTTTGGCTTTGTCTACGACTTGCTCTTTAGTCCCGTTGCGCAAAAGGACTATCGGGTAGAAGCCGCCAATGACAAATTTCTTGCCGATCCTGTCTTTGTACATTTGCGGAGTGCCATATTCAACGAACATGCGTGTGCCTTGTGGAAGGTCGGCAAGGTTGTCAATCAAGCGGTCCCAGTTCTCCTCGCAGAAGATGTTAGTGTAAATGCCGGCTTCTGCGCTGATATGTACCAGCTCGTTGAATGTTGGCCAGTAGAATTTTTCAAAATGTTTCTGTGACAGGAATGTTGCCATGTGTGTCATGATGGCGTTGCTGCCCAAGACATGGGGCCTTGCCAAGCGAGCCCTGAAGATGCTGATCGGCATATAGGCGTCCAATGCTGCAAGGACTTTGTCCGGGCACCTGCGAAGGTCCATGTTGATCTGGGTGAAGCTTCTCAAATGGTCAGCCAGCCTGTCAAAGGGCACGTTGATTGACCCGCCTGTCCCGGCAGGGGCGTCAAACAATCCATATTTCTCCCTAAACTTCCTGGAAGCATTAGCAAACATCGCATTTTGCTCATTTGTCGCCAAAGTAGCGGCTAGGAAGAACAAAGCCCTTGTGGCTCCGTCAGCGTCATATGACGCGTTGACCCTCGGCTGGTAGACTTCGACCAGCCAATCAAAAGCATTGGCGATAAAGTCGTCATAGTCCTCAACTTCCATAAACCTGACCTCAGGGTGTTGGAGCATGCCGTTTGAGCTCATTATTTGGTTCCTCGAGCGTTGGAGCATCAGGGCATTGGCGTTGCGGGCAGACAGCCCTCCAAAAACGTCGCCACGGCGGATTGCCATTGATTTCTCAAAAACCTCCAGGAGCCTTTCTTCAGTCATGGTGTATTGGTCCACCAAGAGATCCTCTCCGGCGAACTTGAGCATGAACTCATAGCTGATCCCGTCAAAAATCGGGAACCTTTCCGGTATGACGTTTGAATAAAGATCGGTCATCATCTTAGTGCGGAATTCTAGCAGTTCTTGCGGGTTGATTGATAATTCGCTCATTGTCTCTTTTCTTTCCTCCTTGTTTTGTGCTACAGTTTTTCGATTTAATTTCGTGTTGTCAATCCTTGGATATATTATAGGCACAGAAAAATATAAAATCAAGAATAAAGTTGCATAACCAAATCCGAATCAAATATTGAAAACCTAAAATCTGTATAATAATGTGGCGTTAATCATTTTGAGCTAAATAACCGTATAAACCCGCAATAAACGCCAATTTTTTGGTGTTTATTGTGTCAAGGCCTAGAAACCTTGCTGGCAAAATCATTAAGCACCGGATCTGAAGCCCTCTTGAAAAAAGGCGATATACAAATCCGAGCCCAGTATGGTCCCGGGAAAAAGAAGACAAGGCGCATTTCAAACAAGCAGGCGCCAAAGATCCCAAAGCGTGCGGCGAAATGGTTGCGGCTAAGCCAAAGCAAAAACAGGAAGCGCGCCCGCAGAAGGCAACGCTGGCGAATTGGGCTATGGCAAGTGGCGCATCTGGCATCGGCGCCGCGCTGTTTGCCAGCTCTGAAGATTATGTCTATTGCAAGGTTCCTAGCTGCGACAGGAGGCGACCCCTTGCCACGGATCAAAACCTGGCACACATCCCTTATGAGGAGGGGATCACCAAGGGAGGCTTGCTACGAGCTGCGCAAAGCCATCGGCGCAGACGAGGCAACCACCTGAAATCCCGGAATTTTTTAACTACACAGGATAGGCGATGCTGAAAGCATCGAAAATATCCTTTAGCGTTTTTGACAGCGGCATCATGATCCTTTCGCCTGCAACCAAATGAACACGCAGTTTTGAGAGCGCCCGTATCAGCTGCTGCATAGTCATCGATTTGTATAGATTGCAGGTTGACATAGTTTTGTGCAATTCGGAGAGAAGGATCAGCGATATAAAACCGACAAACGCTTTGCTCTTGGCGCGCACGTCGCTATGGGCCCTCAGCCGCCCAAGGTCCAGGTCATTCTCCAGGCGCATGATCCCTTTTCCACAACATCTTTTGCCCGGTAAATCCTCAATGCCTCTTTCGCCGATGCAACATCATTGCTGACCAGGACAAGCCATCCACTATGCTTCAGCTCCCCATTGATCACATCATCACGTATTTTTATCGTGTATCCGATTTCGGCTTTGCTGGACTTCCTGATGGACAGGTATTTGCGGTGCCCCCCGCTCACGGCGCATCCCGCCGGGTCTGCCTCTTCCCTCAGCAGCGCAACTTCAGCAAAGACCCTCTCCTGCGCGGCAGACGCCTTCTTGGCGTTGTAATAAACGTGCGTGTGCACATCTGCAGCCCCATACCAAGAGCGCAGCTTTGTGATTCCGCGTGTCGAGCCGCCATTGATTAATATGGTGTTCTCTGCCCGGTCGATGCTTTTGCGCGCGCTCCCGACTTGGTCTTATTTGGTCGGTTTTCAACCGCTCAAGCTGCTCGCCAAACAGTTTGTCAAAGTCGCTATATATCCTGCACTTTCTATATGGAAGCTTGGTCGCAAGATATATGCGCTCTCGCAAACCATTCCGGTGAACAATATCGCCGAGTGCCGCTTCAATGTTGCTGTATGTATAAGCAGTATCAAAATAGTTCACGCCAGTGTCGACTGCTTTGAGAATTAATTGCTCCGTTTTTGCCTTATCCCGCGGAAACCGCATACATCCGAATCCAAGAACTGATAGCTCATTTCCTGACTTGGTGTCAACGACATATTGCATAATTACACTCCCTGCTAGTTTGTCTGCTTATGATGACAACGATATTCCAACAAGTAATAGCTGCCTGTAAAAATGGGCACTGAAGATCTTAAAAAAGACCGGAACGCCTAGCTGGTATTCCGGTCTGCAAACTGTTTGCATAATATTCTATGTTCTGCTAATTTTGCCTACGGTGTGAGTTGGGCGAAAGCTTGCATCATGAATTTGTTGAACTGCGCTTTCATAAGAGGCTCTGCGCTTTCTGCGGCAGGCGGATATACCTTTTTGAAGTCTTCGAAGTCTACCAAATACTTGGACTGAAGTTTCGGGTACTTGTCTGCAAGGCCCTTTGTAATTGTGTCTTCCTTTGGTGTTGAGGAAACCTGCTGGCCTGCGTTGTCATATTTCGCATTCGCTTCCAAATAATCATAAAGGGCATGGTAGTTTTCAGGATTGATATCAGAGCTGTTGAGTGCTGATTTGTCGAACCTGAAGAAGTAGTTGCCTCCTGGGGCCAGGGCGTCAACGATCTCTTTTGCTTTGTCTACGACTTGCTCTTTAGTCCCGTTGCGCAAAAGGACTATCGGGTAGAAGCCGCCAAGGACAAATTTTTTGCCAATCTTGTCTTTGTACATTTGCGGAGTGCCATACTCGATCCACATTCGTGAGCCTTGTGGAAGGTCGGCAAGGTTGTCAATCAAGCGGTCCCAGTTCTCCTCGCAGAAAATGGTAGTGGGAATGCCGGCTTCTGCGCTGATATGTACCAGCTCGTTGAATGTTGGCCAATAGAATTTTTCAAAGTGTTTCTGTGACAGGAATGTTCCCATGTGCGTCATGATGGCATTTCCGCCTAAAACATTTGGCTTCGCCAAGCGTGCCCTGAAGATGCTGATCGGCATGTAAGCGTCCAATGCTGCAAGGACTTTGTCCGGGCACCTGCGAAGGTCCATGTTGATCTGGGTGAAGCTTCTCAAAGTGTCAGCCAGCCTGTCAAAGGGCACATTGATCGACCCGCTTGTCCCTGGCGGAGCGTCAAACAAGCCATATTTCTCCCTATGTTTCCTAGCGGCATTGGTAAATATCGCATTTTGCTCATTTGCCGCCAAAGTAGCAGCCAGGAAGAACAAAGCACGCATAGCCCCGTCAGCATCATAAGACGCGTTGACCCTCGGCTGGTAGACTTCGACTAGCCAATCATAAGCATTGGCGATAAAGTCGTCATAGTCCTCAACTTCCATAAACCTGACCTCAGGGTGTTGGAACATGCCGTTTGAGCTCATTACTTGGTTTTTCGAGCGTTGGAGCATCAGGGCGTTGGCGTTTCGGGCATACATCCCTGAGAATACGTCGCCCCTGCTGATTTCTGTCGATTTCTCAAAAATCTCCAAGAGTTTTTCTTCTGTCATGGAATACTGGTCTACCAAAAGATCATCTCCGGCGTACTTGAGCATATACTCATAGCTGATCCCGTCGTAAAGCGGAAACCTTTCCGGTATGACGTTGGAACAAACATCGGTCATCATTTTAGTGCGGAATTCAAGCAGTTCTTGCGGGTTGATTGATAAATCGCTCATTGTCTCTTTTCTTTCCTCCTCGTTTTGTGCTATTGCTTTTGGGCTGAATTCGTTGTCAATCCTTGGATATATTATAGGCACACAAAATTACAAAATCAAGAAATAAAGTTGCATAACCCCAGGCAAATCAAATATTGAAAATAGCTGCACAAATTATATCGTAGTTCGCAGGTTTTTGCTTTCCGTTGGAATTTCACTTTAAATGCGAAGATGGGCAGGAAGCATCTAGAAAATCTTCGTCCGTCAGCGAAGAGCAGTTTTTAACGGCGATAATGTTTCTGCCTGCTAGCAGTGCAATGCCCACTCAAATTCAGGTGAGGTTGCCTGCTATTTGGCCAAACTCGTCTTCTTCGTTGTGCTGGCAGATAACGCAGCTTTAATTCGGCTTTGCTCTTTTCTTGATGGCCGTGGTGCAGCGATTGGCAACAAGCTAAGCAAGGGCGGCAGCTGCAAAGGTTTTCGCGACCATAAGACGCTCTACGAAAAGCTGCGCGGCCAAAATGAAATAATTAGAAAGTGGGCGGATTCGGCGGATAACTCAAAGTGGATGCATCTTTGTGCTATGGTTATTTCTATGGAACATGTATATTAATAGAGATCATATGCCTCTTAAAAGAATTAATAACAAGCCACGATTTGCCACGCAGGAAGTTGCCTGCTTATTGTGGTTTGCCAAAACAATGTCTGTCCATTACGAACGGGGAGCGAACAGTTGCAAATCAGGCATCGCGTCGCGCAACACTTTGAAAGTATTACAAGGTCTCTGCTGATAATACAGTTTTGGGGCTTGATTATGGTAGAAAAGGAGAGAACTGATATGGATTTTACTGATGTCATCCTAATGCGGCGAACAACCCGCAGCTATGATTCTCGTCAAATCAACGAGGCAGATTTAAACAGTATGCTAATGGCTGCCCACATGGCGCCAATTGCAGGAGCTGATTACTCGAAGACTCATATGACTGTTGTACAGGATTCAAGGCTATTGGATGAAATCCGCCAAGCATGTACGATGAAGTCGAAAGACGCAAAGCCGCGAGATCCGCTCTATGGAGCTCCAACTGTGATTTTCTTCTCAGCGCACGGTGTTTCTAAGGATTACATCGAGTACAGCAACATCGGATGCGCCATTGAGAACGTATTGCTGGCAGCGACTAACCTCGATCTTGGCAGCACATACATCTGGGGATGTTTGCGGAGGCTGCGCCAACACACTGGGCTTATCGAGAAGCTGGGCATGCCAAACGGATACGTGATTCTTTCAGCAGTGGCAGTAGGCTATCCAATGGAGCCTTTGGCGCAGAGATCGCCTGCCAAGAATCTCAGTGTGGACATTATTTAAGCCAAGCCGGCAAAGTGCGTGTTGCCAAGCATCATGCCACAGGCTTGTTTGGCAATGTTTCATTTGGCCTGCAACGGGCACTGTCTGAGGGTGGGCTTGGAAGGCGGCTGCTATCAAAATGTGGCGGCATTTGAGGTGATCCATCAGAATGCTAGTACGAAGCGAATTTACATCAACTGCATCGGCAAAATAATTGGCACAGTCCACTTGGAACTATGCCGATTATTTCGATTGGCAAATCCTTATCACACCCCAGCCAAGGGGGCAAAAACTGCTTTTCTCATTTTATTGCATAAGGCTGTAGAAAAACCTGAATATCGTAAACTCTGACGCTTCAACAAAAGGCCTGGCTTCAGGCGCAGTGTTGGGGTGCAGCTCACAGTACTCTTCAAATGTCTGGTACGCCCTGGACACAAACGGGACAAATTCAGAGTGTGAGTAATCGTCCTTGTCAAACAACTCTCCTGTGGCTTGTCCAGCATTGGCATATACGCCCTCATTAAGGACTGTAGTGCATATAGCTTCCATGTTGTCGAGGTTGACATCGCTGGCTGCCAAGATGCCCTTGTTAAGGCCGAATATGTATTGGCCTCCGGGGGCCATGATATCAAGCCACTCTTTGGTCTTGTCGATGGCTTCATCCACAGTGCATTTAGTCAAATGCTCGATAGGGAAGGACCCGTCGATAATATGTTTTGTGCCAAGCCTGTCTTTCATAACCTGCGGATCGCCATACTCGAACTTGAAAACAGAGCCTGTAGGCAGGTCTTGGACATAGTCAAGATACCTCATCCAGTCATCCTCAAGGAAAGCGTAGCACCTGTATCCAAGGGATGCGAAATCATTCCAGAGCCTGTAAAACGATGGCCACCACAGCTCGGCAAAGTCTATCTCCCTCATAAACGTAGGCATATGCAGCGGGTATGACCCGTAGCTGTTCCTAGTGTAAATCGCAGGATTTGGCGCGCAAGATTTGTAGCTCATCGGGTACACGGCTTCAACCGCAGCGGAGACTTTGTCCCTGTTCCTGCGGACATCGGCGAGCATTCCCGAGAATGAGCGCAACTGGTCGGTCAATATGTCGAATGGGGCATATCCCCCTCCGCCTGGCGGGTTTGGCGCAGGATATCCGTATTTCGCCGACATGGCGCCAGTGATTTTGCCTGCCGCGGCATTGACAGCGTCTTGTGTCGAAATTGCTTGGGCTATTGCCGACAAAGCGCGGATTGGGTTTGCTTTGATGTCAAGGTTGACATTAATCCTTGGAGCAGCTGTTTCGACTATAAACGCATAGGGGTCCTTGATGAACTCGTCATACTCCTCTGGCTCCATCATATGGGTGTTTGGATGTTGCATAAACCCGCTGTTGCTAATGGCAATAGACTTTGATCCCAATGCTTGGTATTTGGAAGGCGTCAATATTTGCCTGCCCATAATGTTGGAATCCACCGGCATGCGGGCGCAAAGCTCGTCTACTGTCTTTTCCAGCCCGCTCGGGTCCCAATATGCTATCCTCGGGTCTACCCCGGCTATCTGGGCCAAGGCGAAAAGCCCTATTCCCATTGTTATGGGGATTCTTTTGGGGATAATGTTGTTTACAACATCTGAGTTGATTTGTTTTCTCTCTTCTGCAAGATTGTTTGGCATGTTTTCCCTCGTTTCTCCTAAATTATAGATATTGCAATTGATACTAAATTATAGCTTTTATATGGATAACAAAACAACAAGATAGCGGCAAAATTATCATATAACAAAAAAAGGCGGAAAAGCCGCCCTTTCAGCCCTTGCCCAGAAGATTTAGAATATTCGCAGACATTATTTTCTCCAACTCGTCTTCAGCAAGCGCAGTATTATGGATCACATTGCACACAAAAGCCGTCATATCAATCTCCCTGGTCAGTTTCGGATATAAAAGCAGCGGGAAATCGCTTCCAAAGAGGATTTTGTCCACCCCTGCGGCAACGCAGGCAGCTTGTATTGATTTGATTTGGTATAAAAGAGGGTTGGCAGCTGTGTCAAAATACAGGTTTTGGCATGAAGCCGCTATCCTCGGATTGAGCATGTAGAAAACAATCCCGCCCCCCAGATGGGCCAAAATAATCTTCAAATCCGGAAACTTGGCAGCAGCGGCAACCAAGGGCGGCAATGGTGTTTTGTCCCTGCCGTTGTAGTCGTGGCCAACGGGATCGCTGCAATGTATGCACACAGGCAAACCTAATGATTGGGCGCACTCAAGAACATCCAAAAAACAGGAATCTTCAAAGGTGTAGTTGTTGGCCCCAGCCCCAAGCTCCCCAAAACCGGAAAATCCCAGCTTTGCGCACCGCTCCATCTCAGTTATGGCCTTTGCACCCATCGCTGGATTCACGCATGCGAATGCCTTGATCCGCTCATGGTTGGACCTTGCGGCATCCGCCATAAAATCGTTGTGTTCCTCAATTAAGCCAGAGTCGTTCCAATACCAGCCTTGGAGCACAAGGCCGGCCACTCCCGCCTCATCAGCAATAGATATGGATTCGGCTACAGTCGCCCAGCCTTGCTCCGTTGCATGGGGGCTTTTGGCCTTTTTGGTCAATAGAGCGAAATAGCTGTCTAACGCAGCGAATTTCTCCCAATTTTTATAGTATTCTTCTGGAAATAGGTGAACATGGCAATCCCAAATGGGGTAATTTGACATACTAAGTTTTACTCACTTTGATATGATTATTTTGAGGTTCATATTCCTATATTGTGTTATTATACATAAAAGAAGCTGGATAAGCTATATGTGAATATCGAACACGCTTAGTGAAATGATATAGAGCCAGGTATAGAAGACTATCAACCTGCGCATTTATTGCCATTCTTTGCTTCAAGCGAGGAGGAGGCGTTTTTCTCCCTCTACTCAAAAAGTTATAAAGGGGAGGCCTGCGCCAAAAATTTAATGAAAAGCATGACAGGGTACGGTTCATCAGAGATACAAGCAGAAAACTACAAATTCTCAATAGAGGCTAAAAGCATCAACCACCGGTATAAAGACGTATCAATAAAACTGCCCGCAGAACTTGCAGTATTGGAAGAGAAAATACGCAAGCTGATTCAAAACGGGTTTTCGAGGGGCAAGTTTGACATTCTTGTGCGCTTGGACAAGTTTGAGGCAAACAAGTCAGTGTCATTCAACATGGAGGCTGCCAGCGAATATGTGCGTTTATCCGGGCAAATTGCCGCCGCTTATCCTGGGGTTGCCAATGACTTGTCAGTAAGCGCCCTGTTTATGATACCCGATGTTATGGCAAAACCAGAAGTGTTTGCAGGGCCTGAGCAAGCATGGGAAGTGCTTGAGGGCGCAGTTGTTGAAGCTATCGGGAAACTTGAGGCATCAAGGGCGCAAGAAGGCATGGGCATAAAGGCTGTGCTAAAGCACAATATGAGCAGGATCCGCAACATGCTGCTAAAGCTGGAGCAGATCACAGCAAACCTTCCGGCTGACCATATGGCCAAACTGAAAGAACGCCTGGAAGAAGCTATAGCAGGCATTACGGAGGATACAAGGCTAGTAAGCGAAATGCTGATATACGCCGACAAAATCAGTGTCGCAGAAGAGCTTGCCCGGCTCAAGCTGCACCTGGACTATTTTGAGATGGAGCTGGAAAGCACAGAGCCAATCGGCAGAAAACTGGATTTTTTAATCCAAGAGATAAACAGGGAAGCCAACACAGTAGCATCAAAATCCAACAGCTTCGATGCCAGCGTTTACGTGGCAGAGATAAAAAGCGAGCTTGAAAAAGCTAGGGAACAATCACAAAACGTCGAGTGAGGGAAATATGGCAAGAGGAAATTTTTTTGTAGTATCCGGTCCTGCAGGCGTCGGCAAATCATCAATTATCAACAAGATCTTGGCGATGGACGGCAACTGCCGGTTTTCAATCTCGGCAACAACCAGGGATCCTCGCCCAGGGGAGACGGACGGGGTCAACTACCATTTTTTGACTAACGAGCAATTTGAGGAGAAGATAGCCGCCGGGGAATTCTATGAGTATGCCCGCTTGTTCAACCAAAGTTATGGAACTTTAAAAAGCGAAGTTGAAAAATTCTTGGAAACCGGCATCGATGTCATCTTGGACGTGGATACACAAGGGGCGTTGAATATCAAAGCCCAAAACAGCGAGGCGATCCTAGTGTTTATTATGCCGCCTTCATTTGAGGAGCTAGTGCGCCGCATCGAAGGGCGCCATACAGAAACCAGGGAGCAGATTGAAATGAGGCTGAAGGAGGCTTCAGCCGAGATGGAAAAATCGAAGCATTATGACATGATAGTCGTCAACGACAACTTGGAGGATGCTATCAAAGAGGTTTACGGGATAATAACATCCAAAAGGGAGTAGTTGTTGCACGGGTATTGGGGCGTGAGAAAAAAGTGGGCTGCAAAGCCAGAAAAGCGCGCTGCCTAAAACTCGTTTTGTACGCTTGAAGAGCTCCAGATTGCCTCTGCCATCTTCCTGCAGCCGCCAGCAGGGCGGAGGCTCTTTTGGTGGTTCTGTCCTTTGTGATTTTGGCTAGGGCGATAGTCCTGCTGTTTCTCAGGCACGGGCTCAAAAAAGAAAGGGCAACCCTGGGGAAAGCCTGCAGGTTGGCTGGAGAGAATCATCACTAGAAGCGACAAAAGCAGCTTCAGTACGGCTCTTATCATTGATCGAATTCTGCGAATATTCGTTTGATGCAGTGTTGGAGCAGCGCAAGCGCCTGCCCAATGCAATGATGTATGGCTATCATCAGTTTTCCAGTATACCTCGATTGTGACATCTGCAATCATTGCAATCTGGCAACTCTCGCCAGAAGGCCTCTCTTTCCAAGCGACTGTTGAGTCGAAGCTAGGATGTTTTTGCCAGAGTGCCATCATTTTTCGATGGCTCAATAGCATTGCCGCTATTATCACCGTTTACATTTGAGCTTGGCTTTCACTTCTGTGTAAATGAAAAAAACTTCCTCCACCAACTGTTTGAATCCACTTCTATTTCGATAGTATCGTTCTTTCCATTCGAAGAAGTTGCTGAAATTATTATCTTCCCAGATTTATGAGCGAGTAAAGTATTCCCCTCTATCGTAGCTATACTGCCATCACTTACTTCCCATTTAATTGTTTGATCGAATGTATTTTGGGGGATGATTTCAACATCCAACAATAATGAATTTCCTGCATTTAATTTGTCGAGAGGGGGAATAATCCTAATACTGTCTGCTTCAATCTGCTTGACTGCCAATTCGAATGAAGTTTGAATATCCTTTTGCATCGCTGATATTGTTGTTTTTCCTGTATCTAATGCTACCAGATTTCCTTCATTATCAATTGTGGCTGTTTTTATATTGCTTGATTTCCAAACAATATCTTTGTATGTGGCATTGGCCGGCGTTATAGTTGCACTCAATTTTGTTGTATCGCCAATGCTTATTACGTCAATTTTATTGTCAATAACTATACCCGTTGCAATTACTTCAAAGATTTCAACACTAACCGCAGACACTTTATCATTTGACGATATGGCGCTAATTGTGACTGTTCCGGCTCCCATGCCCCGTATTTGACCACTAGAATCTATAGTTGCAATCGCTTCATCGCTTGATATCCAAGTAATATCTTTGTTAGTAGTGTTTTCTGGCGCTATTGTTGCTGTTAACCTTGCAGTGTCATTTATGTTCATAGTGTTAATTTCACTATCAATCGCTATACTTTTTGCGACTACTTCAATAATCTTGACGTTAAAAGCAGACACTTTATCATTTGATGTTATAGCGCTAATTGTAACGGTGCCGGCTCTTACACCTATTATTTGGCCATTTGAATCCACTGTCGCAATAGTCTCATCGCTTGACTTCCAAGTAAAGCTTTTATCATTTGCATTGGATGGATATACGTAGCCTTTTACAATATGGCTATCTCCAATACTAATTTCCTTAAGGATATTTTCAAAATTTACTTTGCTAGGATATACAATAGCTGGCATTTGTTTAGTTTGGTTCGAGTTGCCACTAGGAGAGTAAGGGCAGGCACCATTAGAATGCAAATGAGGTGGATGACCGCCACAATGATAATGATAGCTTCCTAATCCACTTTTATTGTTGTTGTCTTTATGTCCACCGCTACTGTCTGTTCGTCCTGGATGAGCTATGACATCCAGCGGCAAGATTAATATCATTGTTAAGATAATCAAAGCCGATATGATTCTTTTTTTCATCCTAACCATCCTGTTTTTTTTAACAATCGCATTTTTCACCAGTATTTCGCATGTATTTAGTTTAGCAAATCTTTTCCAAAATGCAATCACATCTAGCCGCTCCTAGTGGTCAACAAATCAGTCGATTGGAACCGCTTGAGATTTCAGAAAAAGTCCTGGAATCCACACAAAGACGATTAAGCCATCAGTATATCCATACACTCGCAAGCCACTTGCCTTGACAAGGGCAAGGATTTGAGGGAAATCCACGCAGAGGCAAAAAGGCCATGGCCAAGTTCGCCATCATCGTGCTTAGGACTTCCCTCATGGGCAAGGATCCCCAACACATACACAGGATAAATAAAACCCGTTGGGAAATCGGGCAGCTTTTCAAGCTGTTGTGCGACACCTTCGGCAAGGATGCCAGCGATATTGGGGACGACGCGGGGTTTTGAGGCATAGTCTTTCTTTGGCCAAGCCCGGCAATGGCGGCTTGCAAGATCATGGCTATGCTACGCTCGCTTGTATTATCAAAATCATACTCGCTTATGGGGCTGCCTATACATGCGAAAGCCCGCATCTCCACCGGCATGTGCCTTGTCTGGCCCGCTATGTAATACCCGTGCCCAGCCATCCGGGCTAATGCTGATAGATTTGCCACTGCCGTTTCTATATGTCACATTCACTTCATACGTTGGAGCTGTGCCGCTTTAGTGCAGGCTAGCCTTCAATGATGGAATTGACAGTTATGCTTACGCCATAAATAGCTACTGATTCGCCAACAGCCAAATCAACAACCCTGTTTCCAGGAGTATCAGGCAATGCAGTTTGACCGTTTTTATAAGTGTTGTGGCTGTCAATCGTTTCATTTATGACCTGGAATTTTTTTTAGATAAGATCATAAATTTGCATACCAGACAATCGCATGAACTTGCCAAGCAGCTTTCTTGCCTGTTCGAGCCGCTCTGATGCCGCTTTTGCGGATTCTGTGTCAGCGGGGTTTCTAATGTAACGGTTTTCCAAGGGTACTCGCTTGTCTTCAAGCACCAGCTTGTCTGCGAGGTAGACGAGGCTTTTCTCGTTGATTATGTCTCCGTGTTCAACCGGTAAATCCATGTGTGTGGCGATGGCAGCGGCAACAGCGGGATAGCCTATGCCATTAATAAGATCTGCCCCCCTAGTTGCATGGTCTTTTTCTAATCGCTCGATATCATGTAGCAACGAGGCGGCTTCTATGAGAGCAGTGTCCAAATAATACCCGCTCATTAGCAGTCCAAAAGCCATTTCGAGGGCCAGGGAAGCTACCGCTGAGCAATGCCGAATAATATTAGCGGGCAGTTTGCGTTTTATATGGATAGCAAAACACTCCCTGCGTGTGGGAGAGGCTTGTGGTCGGGGCAATGATATTGAGCTTTCCGGCAACTCGCCATTAGACATAACTTTCACGGTTCCGCTATCGTCACTGAGCACACTGATAGCGCCGTAAGGCTGCGGGATGCCAAGAGGCTCTTTGCTCCCCGAAAAAAGGCAGAGCAATGAGCGATTAACACTTGCGGGGGCGACCAGTAAAATATCTTTGTCAGTCTCTGCAAGAATTTTAGTGAGAGCATGTGAAGCCCGTTCGGCGCACGCATTGTGGGATTCACCTTCTTGCGGAGCGGCATAACATGTGTCAATGCCACGAAAGCTGTCTATCTTTCCAAAGTCCAGTTCAATCCCAGAAAACGATTTGCCCTCCCAAAAGCCGGATGGTATCTCGGCAAATTCAGGTCTAACAGTGATTTTGCTTCCAGCCACAAGGAGAGCTGTGTTAAAAGAGCAGCTCAAAGGGCTGGAATAGACGGCGAGGTCTTTACTTGCGAAAAAATCGCGCAATTCCAACGCCTGGCGCATGCCCTTTCCTGACAAAGGCAAGTCTTCTTTGCCCAAGCAGCAGGAATTGGCTTCAGGAAAAGCTGGTTCGCCATGTCTTGCCAGATAAATCTCTCTCATCACATTCACCTAACTTCATTCTCAAGATTATAGAACTGTCTCTGGCATGTATACATTTTTAAAATGCCCTAGACGATCTTCATGGCATATAACATATAAAAATACTTGACTACAAATAAAAGAACGTTATCTTATGTCATAAGATTCGAATAACATTAATTTGCGATTCGCATTGGTTTAGATAACACTATAATATATAATAACCTAAAACAGGCTACTTGGTTGCCAACAATTTTGAAAAAAAAAAAGTTCATATAACACGGCCAGGGAGGGGAAAAGGAGGTGCAAACGTTATGGAATTGCGTATTTTCAGCGCGGGCGTGGCAGCCATAGCTGCTATCGACACAGTATCAAAATGGAATGCCGCACATCCGGATTTTCCAGCTTTGTTAAATATCGGCGGTTCTGTGGATTTAATCCGGCGTGTGGCAGGCGGTGAAATATGCGACCTTCTCATATTGGCGGATAACACGATTATTGAGAGCATGTTGATGCCTGTCCACGCAGATGGATACTGTGTGTTTGCAGGAAACAGGATGGTCTTGCGCGCCAGCGAAGGGCATGCGGCACAAGATCAATATGCGGACTGGAAGGAAAAACTTCTGTTGCCAAGTGCCGTCTTTTCACATAGCAACCCTTTCGCTGATCCGGGCGGCTATAGAGCGCTCATGACAATGATGCTCGCCGACCAATATGAGGAAGGGTTGTCTGCCAGATTGTTTAACCATCCTGGATACATAGGAATGCGGCGCGGTTTTGATACGCAGAATAAGCCGCCTGACTATGTTTTTTATTACTATACAGGCGCATTGGCAGAGGGAGTTCCTTTTGCATTGCTGCCCGCAATCATGGACCTCTCAGATGAGAAATTAGTGGATATCTATGCGAAAGTATCATTTGCCATTGACGAAAACACCACGGTTGCTGGGACACCGATTTGCCATGCAATGACAATTCCCTTAAATGCGCATTATCCTAGGCAGGCGGGAGAGTTTGCAGATTTATTTTTGCAATATGGATTTGCAGAGAAAGGATTTTTATATCGAAACAAAAAAGTAGGTTCATGGCACTAGTATTACATAGCAATGGCTCTATCCAGGCATCGTGATAATAAAAGTGGAAAAATGAAAAGGAGTTGTATTATGAAAAAGCTGTTTCCTGTGTTCCTCGCGTTGCTGCTCGCACTGAATTTGTTTTTGTCTGCCTGTGGAAGCTCTCAGCCTGCTTCGTCAACAGAGCCGGAACAGATCGAGCTGGTTATTCTGGCAGCCGCATCCATGACTGAGACCCTAAGTGAAATATCGGGTATATACGCCAATGTCGCGCCTGGCATAACGCTGATATTAAGTTTCGACTCATCAGGCGTCCTTAAAACACAGATAGAGGAAGGCGCCGAATGCGATATCTTCATATCTGCCGCTCCAAGACAGATGGACCAGTTGGATATTGAAGCGTCTTCGGACGTTAATACTGGCGGCCTTGACTTTGTTTTGCAAGGCACCCGCTTCAATCTTTTGGAAAATAAAGTCGCGCTAGTGGTCCCAAGCGGCAATCCGAAAGAAATCAGCAGTTTCGCCAAATTGGCCGAGATGCTTCCTGAAGGGAATATCTTGATGGCTATGGGGAACAGCGACGTTCCCGTCGGCCAGTATACACAACGAATCCTGCAATATTTCTCCCTAAATGAAGACAACCTTGCAGCTTCCGGCGTTATCAGCTATGGCTCCAACGTCAAGGAAGTCACCACACAAGTTGTCGAGGCTAGCGTTGATTGTGGTGTAGTATACAGCACCGACGCTTTCAGCGCAGGGCTGGAGGCAGTGGATTATGCCACGCTAGAAATGTGTGGGCAAGTGATTTATCCCGCTGCCGTTTTGAACGCCAGCCAACATCAAGACGCAGCAAAGGCGTTCCTTGAGTATCTGCGCAGCGCAGAAGCTATGGCGGTGTTTGAGCGCGTCGGGTTTGCGCCGGCAAAATAAGCGAATACTAACCAAATGGCAGCAGGGCAGCTAATAGATGCTCCCTCTGCCTTTTCGGGATGTGTCGTATTTTGAGGGATTGATATGGATTTATACCCGCTTTGGAATTCGCTGCGGATCGCGGCGATCAGTTGCTTTTTCGTGTTTTTCCTTGGCATATTTGCCGCATATTACATCATGAGGATTCCCCGCGTGCTAAAGGGTGTACTGGATGTGATACTGACGCTCCCAATGGTTCTCCCGCCGACAGTCTGCGGGTATTTTTTGCTGCTTCTTTTTGGCAATAGGCGCCCGCTCGGCATCTTTCTGGCGCAATTTAGCTTGAAATTTGTAATGACCTGGTATGGCGGCGTATTGGCCGCGGCAGTGGTGGCGTTCCCCCTGATGTACCGGACTGCCCGCGGCGCGTTTGAGAGCTTTGACGAAACACTGGCCTATTCTGGCCAGACACTGGGATTGGGCAATGCGTTTATTTTTTGGCGTATCCGTATGCCCGCATGCCGCCAAGGAATCATGGCCGGGACAGTGCTCGCCTTCGCCCGAGCCCTTGGGGAATATGGCGCCACCAGCATGCTGGTAGGATACACACCAGGGAGGACTGCCACAATATCTACCACAGTCTATAATCTGTGGCGCACAAATAATGAAGCAGACGCATTCTGGTGGGTAATGGTCAATATGGCAATTAGCACATTGGTATTGGTTGTTGTGAACATGATGGAACAGCGTAATAAAAAGGCGGGTCTGGCATGAGCTTGTCTGTCGATATACATAAAAACCTTGGCAGTTTTTCCCTTGACATGGTATTTGAGAGCGGGGGCGGCATACTAGGTTTGTTGGGAGCTTCAGGCAGCGGCAAAAGCATGACGCTCATGAGTATCGCCGGGATTGCCAAGCCAGACAGGGGCAGGATTGTCCTAGATGGGGTTACACTGTTTGATTCAGAACATAGAATAAACCTCCCGCCCCAACGGAGGAAGGTGGGGTACTTATTCCAGAATTACGCCCTTTTCCCAAATATGACAGTCCGCCAGAATATCCTCAGCGGGTTGCGCAGGGAGAGGGATAAAATGAAACGCGAGCAGGCCTTTAATGATATAATCGCTATGGCGCAGCTGAATGGGCTGGAGCGGCACAAGCCGTCACAGCTCTCAGGAGGCCAGCAGCAGCGGGTGGCTCTGGCGCGCATACTGGTGGGCAAACCTGCCTTGCTGATGCTTGACGAGCCTTTCAGCGCGCTTGACAGCCTTCTTAGCCGCCATCTCCAGTCCCAGATGCAATTGCTGTTGAAAGAGTTTGGGAAGAGTGTAATAATAGTGACGCACGAGCACAGTGAGGCCTATCGCCTGTGTGATGAGCTTGCCCTTGCCGATGATGGAAAAGTGATCGCCATAAAAGGCGCCAAGGCGCTTTTCTCCGATCCAGAAAGCCGCCAAGCAGCATTGTTTACCGGATGCGAAAATGTCATCGACGCTGCTAGGGCAGGCGCATTTAAGATAGACGTTCCGCAATGGGGCGTGCGCCTTTTTGCCGCCATGCCTGCCAGGGAAGAATTATGCGCTGTTGGCGTCCGGGCACATTGTTTTCACCCGGATATCGCGCACAACCGTTTCCCGGTGTGTTTCACAGGGGATATTGAGGAGCCGTTTGAGCATATCCTCCAGTTCCGCTATAAAAACCAGCCGCCTGGTTCACCGGATCTTTGGTGGCGTGTGCCGAAATCAAACAGGAGCATTAAACTGCCTGCCGAGCTGGGTGTTGACCCAGCCAGTGTTATGCCTTTGTACCGTTAATGACAAGCAGGCGACAACCACATATAAAGCATAATAGGGAAGGATGCCAATGGACAAAGTGCTAAGCAAGATACTTCAAAAATTCCAAGACGGCGATGCTGCCATTTTGGTTACCGTTATCCAAAGCGCGGGATCAACACCGAGAGGCGCAGGGGCGCAAATGGCTGTGTTTCCTGATGGCGCCAGCATCGGGACCATTGGAGGCGGAGCTGTTGAATACGAGTCGCAAAAGTTGGCCAAACAATATCTGGTTGAAAAGAAATCTGCAATAAAAGATTTCTTTCTGAACGAGGATGAAGCTGCCAGCCTTGGGATGATCTGTGGCGGGGACATCACAGCCCTATTCCAATATCTTGCGCCATCAGAGCGGTTAAGCCGCTTTTTAAGGCAGGTTTTGCAGCTTGCCGAGTCCGGAAATGAGATGTGGCTCGTAACTGAAATTGGCAGCGGATGTGATTGGTCCATGGCGACTGTGGACGGGGAGTGCCGGATTCTTGACCGGTATGGAAACTTCCCTGTGCAGGAGCCGGGACTTGGTCTTCTTGGCCCGCAGTGCGCAATGGAGATTATTGATTCGCGCATTGTGTTTGTCCAGCCTCTAAAAGCTTCCGGGCATGTGTACATTTTCGGCGGCGGGCATATTTCCCAGAAGCTAGTGCCGTTTTTGCATGCAGTGTTTTTCCCCTGCACAGTTGTTGATGACAACGCAGAATTCGCAAACCATGAACGGTTTCCATTGGCGCAGAAAATTGTCATTACTGCTTTTGAGCATGCGTTTGACAAAATACAGGTGGAATCCAGCGACTATATTGTAATCGTCACGCGTGGCCATGAATTCGATCATAGAGTTTTATCTAAAGCCCTTGATACAGACGCTGGATATATCGGGATGATCGGCAGCAGACAAAAGAATGACGCCATATTCCAGAAATTGATCCTGGAGGATGGTTTTACAGTAGCCGGCCTGCGCCGGGTAAATGCCCCCATTGGCCTTCCAATTGGCGGCGAGACGCCGGAAGAAATCGCGCTTAGCATTGCGGCGCAGCTCGTCCAAGTCCGGGCAAACAGTTAGAAGCTGTATACATATGGAAGGTGATTTATGAAGCTGGTTCAAACGCAGGATGCTGTGGGGCACGTGCTGTGCCATGATATCACACAGATTATCAAGGGTGTAAGCAAGGGCGCAGCTTTTCGAAAAGGCCATGTAGTAGCTGAAGAAGATATACCGCTGCTGCTTTCCCTGGGCAAAGCAAGCCTGTTTGTCTGGGAATTCCAGGAAGGGATGCTCCACGAAAATGAGGCTGCTGAAATCCTCTACAATATTTGTGCGGGGGAAAATATGAGCCCTTCTGAAATCAAGGAGGGGAAAATTGAGTTCATCGCCGACTGTGACGGCTTGTTATTGGTTGATACTGAAAGGCTGTTTGGGATCAACATCCTTGGAGAGATGGCGATTGCCACACGCCAAGGCGGATTTGCAATGAGGAAAGGCGACAAGCTAGCCGGGGCAAGGGTTATCCCTTTAGTGATCGAGCAGGCAAAAATGGAAAAGGCCCAAGCGATTGGCGGCGCAACCCCTCTGCTGACACTGCTTCCTTTCAATGAAAAGAGAGTCGGTATAATCGCAACAGGGAGTGAAGTCTACTATGGGCGGATAAAGGACACGTTTACGCCTGTGGTTGAAATGAAGCTGGCGGAATATGGCGCCAAGATTTACGAAAGAATTATATTGCCAGATGCCCCTGGCGATATTACAGCTGCCATTCTTTCTATGGTCCAAGGGGGAGCGGATATGGTTATCTGCACTGGGGGCATGAGCGTAGACCCCGACGACAACACGCCATTGGCGATCTGCAATTCAGGCGCACAGGTAGCCAGCTATGGCGCGCCTGTGTTGCCGGGGGCAATGTTTATGCTGGCTTACTATAAAGGCGATATACCTATTTTAGGCTTGCCCGGATGTGTGATGTACGCCGAAAGGACAATCTTCGACCTTGTGCTTCCAAAACTGATGGCTGGTGTGCCTGTTGCTGCAGAAGACTTAGCGGCTTTAGGGCATGGAGGGTTATGTCTTGGCTGTGAAACGTGTACATATCCGAATTGCGGATTTGGAAAAGGCGCATGACCTTTGAAAGGGACGTATGCAAATGATTGCCGCTTTGATAATCGCATCCGGAAAAACCTCGACCAGGGATGGATTTGTTCCTCACAGGGAAGTAGGGACAATCCCGGCAATCCAACGCATAATCATTTTGTTTCAACGCGCAGGCATAGAGCGCATAGTGGTTGTTTGCGAAGAGGATGGAGCTAAGACGGAAAAGCTTGCTTCACACATGAACGTGGTCTTCCTCCACAGCCAAAGTGATGCCGAAATGCTGGACAATGTCAAGGCTGGACTAGCTTACTTGCAGGATAAATGCACGGCTGCATTGGTCACGCACTCGGATGTGCCCCTATACACGGTGGAAACTGTGCGCACATTGATCGCATCAGAGGGGCCGATTTGCATTCCTGCCATCAACGGCGCCACAGGCCATCCCCTGCTTCTGCGCTCGGACCAGTTCCAGCCTGTTTTAACCTATAAAGGGGAAGGCGGGCTGGCAGGCGCTGTCCGGGCGACAGGCATCCAGCCCAATCTTGTTGAGGTGCAGGATGAAGGCATCCTCACAAATGTCTATTATGACAGCAATTACACCCATTTAGTCAACAACCACAGTTTAAAGGAGTCTTATCCAGACATAAGGGTTCGTATTGCCAAAGAGCAGCCGTTTTATGATGCAGGAGCGCATTTGCTTTTGCAATTGACAGAGGAGACCAACTCCCTGCGCCAAGCTTGCCGCCGGATGGGGATATCCTATGGCAAGGGCAGGGCTATCATATCGCTTATTGAGCAACAGTTAGGATACCCAATATTGCATACCCAGCAGGGCGGCAAAACCGGCGGGCATTCTGTTGTTACTGGAGACGGGAAGAAATTGATGTCAAATTATACTTGTTTTATGGCAGAGGCAAAGCAAAGTATTCTTGAGCTGTTTGAAAAACATTTCAGTGGATAAAGAGCCATTGGATGATGGTTTTTGCTTTGGATAGAAATAGTTTCCAACCTTCCCAATACCAATAAGCATGTATCCCAGCTTGGCAATGGCGTATCATCTCCTGCCAGCGCGCAGTTGATATGCGCAAATGAGCGCTGATCCAGTGGATCCTGCCTGAAAGCCGCGCGTAACACTTTGCCAATATCATGGTGTAGGAATCACATTGCCCGTTCGCTGCGCCAGTTACAGATTTGCGCCAATAAGCAAAGAGCAATGTCAAAGGGGCTAGTTCCAATGTTGGAACGGAAGGGCGGGCCTAGCTATATTTGCGGGCGCTGAAACCAGCCATCAGCTTCGCTAGCACCGCATCGTCAAGCGGGCCTTTGCGCTGAACAGCGAAAGCGTGTTGGCGCTATTTCGCCGTTGCCGTCTTTTGCGCGCACCCTTGGCTTGCCAACAGCAACTTTCTTGCGGTCCATAACAACTTTTGTCTGCTCCTTGCCGTGGCGGTACGCAGCCCTGTCTTTGTTGTGCTAGCCTTTTTCGCCTGCAAGCTCTCCAACTTCATTTTCCATCAGTTGGCTTGCTTTCTCAATGACCGCTTCCTGGCCAATTACTTGCGCAGCCTGCTTGACTGGCTTGCTTTCTTTCTGGTATGCTCCCATTATAGCAGCTCCGTTTCACTTAGTATTTTTGCTAACCTAACACAATTATACCATAGTGGATGGAGCTGTGTTTTCCTTTTGAAGTTCTACGGAGCTTGGGACATCATCTAGTTCTCTTCCTCGAGGAGGTAAAATTATGGATAATAATCAATCTGGACAACCTAGCCAAAAACAAAGCAAATTTAAAGATTTCATTGAAAAAGGAAAAGAGGAGCTAGAGCAAGAGAGAGTGCCATTAACAATTTTAGCATGTGCTGTATTGTTGTTCGTAGGGTTTGTTTATTTTAGAATCGATAGAATATCAAAAATGTCTTTTGAAGAAATGGTTAGTTTTGCAGCAAAAAAAGAGCAAACTAAAATAACTGTTGGCATTGTTCAAAATGGCAAGATGATCTATACAGTATATGGAAAAGAGGGTAGAGAACTGCCACAAACAGAACATGTGTATGAAATTGCCTCTATCACCAAAACATTTACGGCAGCGTTGCTTTTTAAAGCAATAGATGAAGGGAAGGCCAAATTGGATGATAATATCGATAAATATCTAGACTTGCCAGACAAGAGTTATTATCCAACACTAAGGCGCTTGGTTACCCATACTTCAGGTTATGTCCCCGAATATTCTGGAGATTCCAAAGAGCAAGTTTTAGCGCGTATTGGCCAAGTAAGCCTAAAAGACCGCGATTATAGTTTCAATTATTCAAATTTTGGTTTTGCAGTTGTCGGTTTAGTCCTTGAAGCAATCTATGGCGAAGATTATGAGGTATTAATTAATAACTATGTGAAAGACGAGTTTGGTTTGCTGAACACAAAAGTCAATGACGGCAGTGGCGATTTGGGAAATTATCAAGTCGAGAAAAGCAATAGCGGGCAAAAGCCGGCTGGCTCGTTGACTTCAACTATAACGGACTTGATGTTGTACGCTAAAATGCAATTAGAAGGGACGCCAAAATATTTATCACAAATGCATGAGCCAATTGTTGAAATTAAAGCAGGGATGAGGGAAAGCAAAAAACTCAACACCCGGATTAATGCCATGGGGGCATCATGGCTTATTGATACAACAAACAACATTGCCTGGCATGACGGCACTATGGGCAAGTATAACAGCTATATAGGTTTTGACAAAGGCCGGCAAATTGCTGTAATTGTGCTAATTAATACTTCATCAGACCATTTAATACTGACATCGCTTCCCGCATCAATAATTGGCGCAAAACTGCTGGCTGGCCTGCAAAAAAATTAAAAAGACGATTGCAGCGTTGCCACCCAAAATCAGCTTTTTCTCTTGTCCTGCTGCTCTCATTTCATAGGGTTGCCCAATCATGGCGCATCACCCCTTGCCGGCGCGCAGCGTTTCAATAGCCTCCTGCAAATCAGCAGCCAAAGGGCATGTGTACACAACATGCTCTTTTGTCCTTGGGTGCACAAACCCGATCTGCCAAGCATGGAGTGCCAATCGCGCAAATGGGGGGTGTATCCCGTCACCATAAAAATCATCCCCTGCCACAGGGCAGCCGATATGCGCCAAATGCACCCTGATTTGGTGTGTCCTGCCCGAAAGAAGCTCCAACTCAAGGAGGGTGTAGCCGCCAAGCTCCTCGATTGTCGAGTACTCAGTCACTGACTCTTTGGCCCCTTCCTGGACCTCCCGCCTAGGCGAGCCAGCCTCCATGCCAATAGGGGCGTCTATCCTCCCGGTTTTTTGTGGAGGCCTTCCCTTTGCTACAGCCAGGTATTTCTTGGTTGTGCCAGGCAAGTCAAACTGGCTTTGGATGAAATGGTGCACATACTTGTTTTTCGCTCCCACTACAATGCCTGATGTGTCCCTGTCAATGCGGTTGACAAAACGGATAGCCCCCACATGCCCAGTTTCCAGCCAGTGCCCTTGGATGGCGTTTGCCAAAGTGTCGCCTTGGTGTGATTTGGTCGGGTGGACTATCATGCCGGCAGCCTTGTCCAGCACGATCACATCATCATCCTCGTAAACAACAGACACGAGGCCGTCCGACGCGCTGCAATTGGGCTCCTCGTCAGGCATGTACACCAGTATTGTGTCGCCTGGGCAACACTTGTCTATAAACCGAGCTTTTTTGCCATTCAAAAAAAGCCGCCCGCCTTTCCTGACAGATGTGGCGACTCTTGACGAGTAGTTATGGCGGACTCTCAAGTAGCTGTTGACAGCCCCTGAGAATCCGCTGTCTACTATATATTTGTACTTCACAGCGCTTCTTTGATTAAAACAGGGATTTTTGCGGCATCTTCCTCAGTGACAGCGCAAATTGCTATCCTTATGCCCTTTTGGAGGGGGACTGTAAACAGGTTTTTCTCGATAAGTTTTTCGGTGAGCGCCTTCGGGTCAGGATGCTCCACACTGGCAAAGTACCCGCCCTTGTAGTTGGTTACCGGGATTTCCGCCTTGATGGCAGCATCCATAAACGCTTTGCCCCGCACAGCTAAGAGACCCCTGTAGAAATCCCTCTCTTCTTCGACCTGTTTATATAAATCCTTGTCATTGTAGATTTTAGTGATGACTGCCATCGCCCCTGAAGTGCCGTTAGACCATGTTCCGCGGTTGGAATGCGCACATGAATAGTAAAACTCCCTCACAACGTCCTCTGAAGGGCTTACAGCGATCAGCGCGCCATTGCGCAACCCGTACATCGTGTAGCTCTTCGAGGTTGAATAAGCGACGAGCAGCAGGATGTTTTCAGGCAAATCGGAAAACTTCTCGAAAAAGCTCCTGGAATCATCACCCGCAAAGTCGATGTAAGCCACATCAACAAGGAAGACAACCCGTTTTTCCGGATCTTGGGCATGTTTTACTGCCAAAGCGATGATCTTGTCCCACTCTCCATTGGTTATCGAATACCCCGTCGGGTTATGTGAAGGGGTATTAAAGAGCGTGAGCAGCCTCTTTTGAGTATCAATGGTTGACTCGAAGGCTTCTTCATAGGCTTCGTAATCGAACTCTTTTTTGTCGTTGAACATGTTGTAGGCCACAAGCTTCCTGCCTGCCTCATTGGCTATGTTCATGTAAGGGGCCCAATACCAGTTGGCAGTGATAATGGTGTCTCCAGGGCTAGTGAAGTTGGCGAATGAATGGCGGATCGCCCCTGTGCCTCCCGGTGTCGCCACTGCCCTGATATGCCCTTTGGGCCGGTGGGCCAAAAAACATGCGTCAATAGCAGCTTCTAAAAACGCTGGGTTGCCTGCCGGCTCTGCGTAGGCTGCCATGTCTGCATTGTCCAGCCCTTTAAACAGCGAGAACACGGTCTCGAAAGCCACGAGTTTTCCGTTGTCGTCCATCAAAGTCCCTATCGTCGCATTGATCACATTCTCTTTTCCAATTATTGCCGCTTTTTCTTCCGCCCTTTTAGCAAGGCCAAAAATTATGTCGCCTTCCTCAGGGCGCACAGCGTGGGGTGCTACCATGTGTGCCATCAAAATTTCTCCCTCTTGTGAATGATTATTTATACAATTAATTTTTAAAAATTGCTATTTGACAATGGACCCTCCAGCAATAGGGGTTTCAGGAACGACAAACGCCAATGAGCCCTTTTCGTCTTCTGCCAGCAAAATCATGCCCTCTGAGAGCTCCCCCCTCAAGTTGGCGGGCTCTAAATTCAAGATGGCCACTACATCTTTGCCAACCAAATCGCCAGCCTCAAAGCGCCCTGCAATCCCAGAGACAATTTGGCGCTCGTATCCCCCGAAATCCACCTTAAGAACCAAAAGCTTGTCGGCATTTTTGTGGGGTTCTGCATGGGTTATCTTGCCCGTCCGCAATTCCATCTTCGCGAACTCCTCGATTGAGATTAGATCCTTGTGCGCTGTTTCTGGCTTGGCCTCTTCTTTTGTTTTTGCAGCCGTTTCTTTGCTGTCAATCCGCTCAAAGAGGATCAAGGAGGCGGCGATTTTCTTGCCAGGCTCATATCCTCCATATGCCAAATCTTCAAAAGATCCTACATTTGCGCTGATAGCCTCAAGCAGCTTTTGGCCCGTGGAAGGCAAGAACGGCTCAATCAACGCCCCGCAAACCCGGAGTGACTCCAGCAGATTATAAAGGACAGTTCCCAGCCTTTCCCTGCTGGCCTCCTCTTTTGCCAATACCCATGGCATGGTTTCATCTATATATTTGTTGCTGCGCCTTAATAAGTTAAACACAAGCCCCAAGCTGTCGGCAACCCGCATCTCGTGTATCTTCTCTGCCACTTCGCCAGGAGTGGAGGCAATCATCCCGATTAATTCACTGTCTTCGGCGCTGTCCGTGCCTTTTTTGGGGGCTATCCCGCCAAAGTAAAGGTTGACCATAGACAATGTCCTGTTGGCCAGGTTGCCCAGGATGTTGACCAAGTCCCCGTTTATGCGCTCTATCAAAAGCTCCGTTGAGAATGTCCCGTCTTGTGCGAAGGGCATCTCTTTGAGGAAGAAATACCTGACAGCATCCAGCCCGTACTCATTGGCCAAATCATCGGCGTACAAGACGTTGCCTTTAGACTTGCTCATCTTCCCGTCACCGACAATCAGCCATGGATGGCCAAATACCTGTTTGGGGGGCTCCTCTCCAAGCGCCATCAGCATAATGGGCCAGTATATGCAATGGAAACGCAAAATGTCTTTGCCGATCAGGTGTATGTCTGCCGGCCAGTACTTATGGTACATCCCAGAGGACTCGCCATAGGGCTCGTAGCCCAGGAATGTGGTGTAGTTGGACAACGCGTCGATCCAGACATAAATCACATGGCCAGTATCAAAGTCTACAGGTATGCCCCAGGTGAATGATGTCCTGGAGACGCATAAATCCTTAAGCCCAGGCTTTATAAAGTTGTTTAGCATTTCATTTTTCCTGGACTCTGGCTGTATAAAACCGGGGTTGTTGTCTAGATAGTCCTCAAGCTGCTTTTGGTAATTGGACAGCCTGAAAAAGTATGCCTCTTCTTTGGCGTAAGCAACCTCCCTGCCGCAGTCGGGGCAGTGCCCATCGACCAGTTGGCTGTCAGTGAAAAAAGCTTCGCAAGGGGTGCAATACATGCCTTCATACTCGCCTTTGTAGATATCGCCCTTCTCGTACAAGCGCCGAAAGATCCCTTGGACCCGCCTTTCATGCTCAGGGTCTGTTGTGCGCACAAAAGCGTCGTAGCTGATGTCCATAGCGTCCCAGACGCCTTTTACAATGGCGCATACCCCGTCGACATACTCTTTTGGCTCTTTCCCTTCCGCCCTGGCTTTCTCTTCAATCTTGATTCCGTGCTCGTCTGTTCCAGTCTGGAAATAAACGTCGTAGCCGTAAAAACGCATAAACCTTGCTATGGCGTCTGCCAGCACTATCTCATACAAATTCCCGATATGTGGTTTCCCTGATGTGTAAGCTATTGCAGTTGTGATATAAAAAGGCTTTTTCTCCATCAATTCTTGGCACAGGATGCCCCTGCTGAAAAGCGGTGGGGGAATGCGCCGCTCCCTTCTCTTATGTTAATATCGTTTTGCTTTTTTTCAACCAGCTTCAATTTTCCACAACTGGTCCACGCAAAAAGTTTTGCCCCGCTAAATACCAGCGCTTCAAAACTCACGCTTGCGCTATGTTCAAAGGCTGCCTGGCGGTTTTGCTGCCAGCAGCCGCGCCATTTGGCAGTGTTTCCTAAATAGCAGGACAGGGCAGCCAATAGCGGCTTTTTGTGCCAATGCCGGCATTCGGCTATCCCATTCTTTATAATAGGCCATATAAAAGTTAATAATCATTATAATCGCTCTTTTGAATAGTTGTCCAGCACAAATGCATAAATTTGCGCCATCCGGCGCCACCCTCCGCCATTTGTCCAGGATTTTTTATCCGCAAAGCAAATCCAAGCTGTTGGAATTGCAGCACCAGGCACAAGAAACCCAGTTTGGCCTTTTTTGCCCACTAAATAGACATTTGCTTTACAGTATTAGGCCAGCGGCATTGTGCCTATGTAAAAAGCATTGCAAATATGGTATGCTAATTTTGGGTAGGCATATCAACGAATAGGCTCGGAGGAAAGGCATGGATGCAACAAGAATACAAATCATTGCGCGTATCGCGAGAAGATATGTGTCTGGCGCGTCAAAGAGAAGCGGTGTCAGCACAGCAGAATACGATAGTCTACATATTATCCGGAAGCATGAAGGCATAAACCAAGAGCAGATAGCCGAAGCGCTTAATATCGACAAATCGGCTGTCACGCGAATGATCCAAAATCTTGAGCGAAAAGGCTATGTCATAAGGCAAAAGGACAAGCGCGACAAGCGCCGCAACCGGATTTATGCCACTGAGAAGGCAAGGGGCATGAGGCTTGAAAAGGCTAGCTCGGAGAGTTTGTTTTACGAATGGCTGACCGAAAGCATCGAACCTGAAGAACAAGAGATTTTTTTTAGAGTTTTGGAGCGGCTGGCTCAAAAGGCTCTGGGTGAACTTGATCAGGGATTTGTGAATCTAAGCTCCTGGGAATCAGGGAAATAAAGGCAGCATAGAATAAATATATATATAAAAAAATAGTTGACACATAAACTGCAGTGTGCTAAAAATAGTTGATGTGTCAACTATTTTTTATGCATTCAATAGTCTTGGCGGCATGGAGGTTTTATGGCTGAGAAGTACTATCTGATGTCGAAGGACACGGGCAACGGCCCATGTCTTATGGGTGAGCTGCAGCGCTTGGGCAAAGGCGAATACCAGTTCCGGTATCTGGTTGAAGGCGGCATGTTTCCGGAATGGTTCATGCAAATACCAGGAATGGGAGATATCAGCAGAGTATATAGTACAAAAGAGGCGTTGTATTATATAATCAACCGCCTGGTTCCAGAAGAAGGCTCTTGGGAAGCCGGCGTGCTGATGGGGCAGAACGGCATTGCTGAATTCGACGAATGGGATTTGTTGGAGTCTTTAGTCGCCATGCATGGGCAGTACCAGGCTGGCAAACCTCCTTTGTGCGATTCACACCAATTATTCTACTTTTACCCGAGTATACCGGACCATGCAAAACGGTATGGCCGGGAAGCGGTATGACATGCAAGGAGAGGCTAATTTGGGCTGGTGGCATGAGAAGGATTGGCTTGACCCAAACCAGTGGGTCATGAGCGGCGTCGAGGTATCAGGCACTACGGGCAACATGTGTTGGGTAATGAATACTGTGACGGGCGACAGCGGGCTTTTCAAACCTGAGAGCCAGTGGAGGCGATCCGCATATAGTGAATACGCGGCATCAAAAATTGCGGAGGCTCTAGAAATCCCAAGCGCGAAAATACTAGTTGGCAAATTGTTTGGGGCAAGCGGATGCATCAGCCTGGATGTTCGAAAAGGCTGCAGCGACCATGTTCTTACATGTGGCTCTTTGCTTCGATGCGGAGGGCTGCTTAACAGGAAAAAATCTGATGGCAACGAGATGGTTTACGACAACCCTGGCGAAATGTCATTTCAAGGCCTGCTCCCGTATTTGCCGCCTGATGCTGAACTGGGCATGGCAAAAATGATGTTTTTTGATGCCGTTATAAAAAACTCCGGAAGGCATGGGAGCAACTTTATGTTCGCTATTGACCACCGCCGGGCTATAAGCGGATTTCTGCCTCTTTATGACCATGGAAATGCTTTGCAGCAGGGCGTTTCCAGATGGGGCAGAGGCCGCCGGGAGGGTTCTGCTTTTGCTTATCACGGTTATGCCAGCATGCGCCAGACTTTTCCATTTGACGATTTGTATGCGTGTTTGCGCCGCGACTACCCGGCGTTGGTTGGCTCATTGGTTGCAAAGCTTCGAAGCGGTGGATTCCGGGAAGCGACGGCGAAGCTGGAATGCTATGATTTCATTATTGAGCGGCTTAATAATTTAGAAAGAGGAGAGAAATAATGGCTGAAAATAGTAAGACAAAACCCAAATTATCTAGAGCGGTCCAAGTCATCATCGTATTTGGCCTGATCAGCTTGTTTGCTGACATTGTTTACGAAGGCGCGCGCAGCGCCACAGGGCAATACTTGCAGTTGCTTGGGGCAAACGCGACTATAGTGGGCCTGATCGTCGGTTTTGGAGAATTCTTGGCATATGCTTTGCGGTTATTTGCCGGCACAGCGTCTGACAGGTCTAAAAACTACTGGCTGTTTATTTTTGCGGGATATGGCATGTTGCTCGTTGTGCCGTTGATTGGTGTTGCTAGCAGTTGGCATTGGGTTTTGGTATTGATGATGTGCGAGAGGATAGGAAAGGCTTTGCGCAACCCGTCGAAAGACACGATCTTATCCCATGTAGCCGAAGGTGAGGTTGGGACAGGTTTTGCTTTCGGGCTGCAGGAGGCGCTGGACCAACTTGGCGCATTTTCTGGTCCCCTGGTGTTCTCGGTCATGTTCTGGCTTTCCGGGAGGCAAGGGATTGCTGAATACAAACGTGGATTCCTGTATATGGCATTCCCGTTTGTGGTGCTCATGTTGGTGGTTTATAGCGCGTATCGAATGGTCACTAAAAATCAAATGCTTGAAGTCGAGGACAGGACAGCTGGCGAGTCCGAAAAAATGGCGAAGGTTTTTTGGATCTACACCGCTTTTACATTTTTCTCATTATTGGGTTTCACCCAGTTTGCCCTTATCGGCTACCACCTGAAAGCGCAAGCCATTCTGCCTGATGTGCAGATAACTCTTATGTACTCGATTACTATGGCAATAGACGCCTTTGCGGCCATAGCCATCGGCTTCATATATGACCGGGTAAAGAAAAAAACCGGAAACAAGCAGGGCGGGCTTCTCACGCTGCTTTTCATCCCGGCTGCCACCGCCCTGATACCTTTTTTGGCGCTTGGCAATTCAATTCCAATGGTGGTTGCAGGCTTGGTGTGTTATGGGATCGTAATGGGTGCCCACGAAACGGTCATGCGCTCGGCTATCGCCGATATAACACCGTTGCGCAAGCGAGGCACAGGTTATGGAATATTTAATACCGCATATGGCGTCGCTTTGCTGATGGGCACTTCGCTTTTTGGCATTTTGTATGATAATGTAAGCATATTTACAATACAGATGGTTATAGTAGCAGCTGAACTCATTGCTGTGGGTGTGTTCATTGTAATGAGCAACCAGATCAAGAAGGAAACGCTGCTTCAGAATGCGGCAGAAGATGGCTCAAGCCAGGGCCAGTAAGTTATTTTTTGTAAAATCAATTGGCAGCCAGTGGCTATTACCGGATGGTTATAGATTGGATCCACACAACAACTCTGCATACCAGATATCATAATAAAACAAAACGGTGGCGCCATATCCAGCACCACCGTTTTGTTTTATTATGGCCGGCAGCGGAGCCAGGCCAATCCTGGCACATAACCGCCGAGCCCAAAGTGCATAGCCAAATTTTCTTAGGCGACAAAAAACACCTCTTTATATTGTATTTTGATTTTGAGCCTTTTTATTTCTTGCGGGCTAGCCCATTTGTGCCGCAAATGGCTGATAGCATCCCCGGCTATGGCCTAAAAGCCCCACCCAAGTTTTCCCTGGCAATTGATAGCTGCTTTTCGAACTCTTTTTGGGAAACTCCGAAAAAAACCGCGCTAATCCCCGTCTTCTTGAAGGCAGCAGCCTCATCAATGCTTCCAGTAACCAGAGTTGCCCCACGCGCGCCTAAACTCACATTGATTGCCCCTTTGCCGTCAGATATTGTCCCGGCAAGAGACTTTGCCGCCCCGCCGCTTTTCTTTGCCCATCTTTCCAGTTTTGCCATCTCAATTGACATTATCCGAAGGATCTCATCAGTTTTGCCATCAATATACTCGTAAAACTCTCCATAGCAAGCTCCGCCGCTGTACGAGGTCTTTGGAGGCGGCGACGGCCTCCAAGGCGCCTGGGAAGCTACAGGTTTTTCATTTTTTGCGGAATTGTCTTCTTGGTTCACTGGACCCTCCTATAAAATGCCAAGCATTTATCTCAATAATAGCCGAAAAACAACAAGTCCTTGACTTTAACAAGCAAGGGCATTAAAATATTATAGCATTCAATCAAGTATTAGGAAGGCGGCTGAAAAAAAATGAAAAGAACTTACCAGCCAAATAACCACAAACGCAAGAAGAACCATGGTTTTAGGGCCAGAATGTCATCCAAAGGCGGCAGAAGGGTTCTTTCTCGCAGAAGGCGCAAAGGGCGCAGCGCCCTCTCAGCTTAATTCGGCAGTGCCGGGATTGTCCGGCGAAATTGCCGCTCAATGCTGCTGTAGTAAATGCCGGGCAATTGTCAAATATCGCTACGGCATTTTTTGCGTATCATGAAATTGCCAACAATAAAGAAAAATAGGGAGTTTAGGGCTGTCTACAAACATTCCCAGTCAATTGCAGACCAAAATTTGGTTCTCTATAAAATGGGAAACAACACTTCCTCGTCAAGATTCGGGATAACTGTGTCCTCAAAAGTTGGGAACGCAGTTAAAAGAAACAAAATCAAGCGCAGGCTCAAAGAAATTTTGAGCTCTAAATTCAATCAAATCGCAGTGGGCTATGATATAATTTTCGTTGTCAGGGTCAAGGCTGCCCAAGCATCATTCCAAAGCCTTGAAAAATCAGTAGACAAGTTGCTTGACAAGGCGTCTTTGCATCGGGGTAATTGATACAAAAGCATGCCTTGCAGCTTTTATAGGGCAAATGTCGTATTTTGCAAAGTTGGTTATACGTTTCTACCAAAAGAGAATATCCCCATTGTTTTGGCCCCATTGCAAGTACGTGCCGACATGTTCGGCATACGCCCTAGGAGCCTTTGAAAAATACGGCTTTTTTAAAGGGCTGGGCCTATCAGTTTGGCGTATCCTCCGATGCAACCCATTCAGCAAAGGCGGGTACGATCCAGTGCCTTAATCTAGGAGGGCAATTTAAGAATGTCTTATCTGTACACTTTTTTTGGCGGCATATTGCGGTCAATCTACGATGTCACTATGAATTACGGCTGGTCAATTGTTTTATTTGCACTTTTCGCCAAACTAATAACCATTCCTATAAGCGTCACACAACACAAGTCAACCCAGTTAATGAAAGCCATGGGGCCTATGCAAGAGGCTCTCCAGAAAAAACACGCAGGCAACCGGGAAAAGCTCAACGATGAAATTTTCAAGCTTTACCAGCGTTATGACTACAAACCGTGGGCCTCGTGTTTGCCTTTGTTGCTCCAATTCCCCATAATGATCGGGCTTTATGGGGCTTTGAGGTCGCCGGACCAATACGTGTTTACCCCAGAGGAATATGCTTTGGTCAACAAGTCTTTCCTTTGGATTGCAGACATGACAAAGACCCCGATCGAGACCTACCGGGCAGTGGGGATCACATCGCAATTCCTTATCACCTTGGTTTTGCCATTGATTGCCATCGCTTTGACTTTCTATTCCCAAAAGGTTTCAAGCCCGCCGACAAACGACCAGACAAGGTCGACCATGATGATGATGAATGCCATGGTCGGCATAATGGTGTTCACTTTGAACCAAGGCCTTTGCATCTACTGGGTAATGCAATCGTTATTGACGATTATCCAGACAGCAGTGCTCACAAAAGTTGTCAAAGTCAAACTTCCAGAGCCTCCTGCGCGCAGGAGGAAGAAGAGGCCGGCATCAGGTGTTGACAAGCCAACACCCGGAGCTAAACCGGCAGTGGCGGCTGCGCCAAAAACTGGCACGCCTCCAAAGCCAAGAAACAAAAAGGGCGGCAAGAAATAAAAAAGTCGTTTCATGTCAATTATAACGAACAGGAGAAGGCGGATTCCCATTTCCGCCGCCATTTGATGAAAAGCATAGTAACAAAAGCCAAAACCATTGACGATGCTGTCAATAAAGCCTTGGCAGAGCTGGGGGTTGGCATAGATGATGTCACTGTGAATGTGCTTGAGACACCAAGCACAGGCCTTATCGGCGTATTTGGCAACCGGCAAGCAAAAGTCGAGGTCATCGTAAAGGACTCGGCAGCTGAAACCGCCTCCGCTTTTTTGGCGGATGTTTTTGGAGCCATGGGCATTGAGGTGCAAATCGACTCAAGCGTTGAAGACGAGGTTCTAGTGTTATCATTGTCATCCCCTAAAGCCGGGATCTTGATTGGCAAACGGGGCGCGACTCTAGATGCCTTGCAATACCTGACCTCTCTGGCCGCAAACAAAGCGCCTGGCCAGTACCAAAGGATCGTTTTGGATATAGAGTCATACAGGGAAAAGCGCAAGCGCGCCCTTCAAGACCTTGCAGACCGCATTGCATTGAATGTGGCAAAAAGGCGCTCAAGGCACGCCCTGGAGCCAATGAACCCATATGAGAGGCGTATCATCCACTCCTCGCTGCAAAATTACAAAAATATCTCAACCTATTCAGAAGGCGAAGAGCCCAACAGGCATGTTGTGATCGAATACAAAAGGGAACAAGTGTAACTAATGGCGCAGCTCTATTTCAGGTATTCTACGATGAACGCAGGCAAATCACTCGAAGTGATAAAGATCGCCCACAATTATGAAGAACAGGGCAAACGCGCGCTCTTATTCACATCAGAGCTTGACGACCGCTACGAGAGGGGATTTGTCGCGTCCCGGGTCGGCATTAAAAAAGAAGCGATTATGTTCAACGAAAACACATCGATCATGAACTCTATGAACTTGGCGCTCTCGCAAGACCCGTCGAGGATCCACTGCATCCTTGTAGACGAAGGCCAGTTCTTGAGCCACAAGCAAGTGGTAGAGCTAACCCAGATCGTTGATTACATGGATGTCCCAGTTATTGTGTATGGGTTGAAAAACGACTTTTCCAACAACCTGTTTGAAGGAAGCCGCGCTCTGCTGGTTTACGCAGACAAGATCGAGGAAGTGAAAACCGTGTGTTGGTTCTGCGATAAAAAAGCCACAATGATCCTTAGGCTTGTTGACGGCAAGCCTGTCTATGTCGGCGAGCAGGTAATGATAGGCGGCAACGACAATTACTTGCCTGTTTGCCGAAAGTGCTATAGCAACCCAAAGATTTGAAGCCTATGAAGTGACGCCTATATGGCGTTTTTTCTTTTTGAGGCAAAAAAGGCAACCTTGCTGTAAAATCGAGGAAGCAAGGTGGAGTGCAGCAGGCTTCTGCAATGCTGCAAAAATCGAAAAATACCTAAAACCTCTCTGCGTTAAATCTATACTGCCTAGGGATGTACCATCACATGGTGCTTATTTTCTTTCATGGCTGAGATTGCAATTGGCCCATGTGTAGCAGGAAAGGCATATTGGACCTATAAAATTTATTCATGGGGATCAAAGCAGTCTGCCAGGATTGCATGTTCTAGAAAAGGCAAATATTCCCCATCATAATTCAGGTCCTCTTTATGCATGATGCATATAGCACATTTAGCTCAAAGCCTGGGGAGAACAAAAAGTATGTGGCATAAATGCTGGCACATAGCGGGCGGCATTTTGGGCAGCAGGGTTTTATGTGGATACAGCGGGCAGAAATGAAGAGCTGATCCGAAAATACATCAAGGAACAAGAAGAATATGACACGCAAGGTGAGGCCTGGCCGCATCCACAGCCTCTTTAGGGGCTAAAAGCCGGCAGAATCCTTTTGAGGATTGTTGGAGCGAAAAGGATTGCTATGCCACAAAAGCGCCTTTAGGCGCTGCTAGTATTCGGCCCCTTATAGGGGCTATTAAGCAATAGCGGCGGTCTTCTCATCCGGTATCGTAAGCGCAAAGTTATTTGGCAAACTGCCATGCTTTGTGTATTCGTCATCAAGTAAATGATTTTTCAGATTTCTGAAACTCCAGAACCCGTCTGCGCAACGCGGGATATAATACCACCGTTCAGCGGCTGAGTTGCATTTCCTTTCTCACTATGAAGGCTGTATCCAACGCGACTAAACGCAAGCATTTGGTTCACGTCTAATTCGGCAGACAGTATCTGCCGAATTAGACGTGAATCATCATCTTCAGTATTGCTCATCACCAAATTGGCAGTTGACAACTGCCAGTTTGGTTCAAATTCAGATGCCCATTTGGATATTTATTTCTCATATAATGGTAAACAGCCTTTTTATTGTTATCATACCATTTATCGACATTAATAGATATATTAAACAGCCTCTAAGGAAACTGGTTAATATTGTGGCTCACAGACAAACCCTTCAGACGAGTTTGATGGTCATTCCCAAATAGAGAGGCAGATTGGTAATTCCACCTTCTGTGACGTATCCGTGCCTAGAATACCGGATTGCATCGCGGGGCTGCCGATACTTTATATAGCGAAAGGTATCTGGCGAGGATTTCATGACAATCAATATCGACAGAATAGAACCATTTGTGGAATGGAATTACAAAATATCCCCTGTATGAAATCGTCATGTTCTTTACGGACAGTTCCTAAGGACTTTTTTATTTACCGCAAGGCGCTATTCTTGATTCTCCATGCTATCAGTGGGGATAGCTATAAAGGATCTCGAAAAGGGCAAATACTCCCCTTTGTAATTCATGTCTTCCTTGAGTAGGATGCAATATGGCACATTTAGCTCAAGGCCAATGGAGAGCAAGAGAGTGTCTGGCATAAATGCTGCAACATAAGCTGGTCCCTTTACTGAACGTTTTTGCGACATTTCATACATTGACACATATTCATTGACTGGCCACTCTGACACCAAAGTCGCTTCCAATACAAAATCTGCTTCCATGTAAACGTGTTGCAAGCTTTGGCTTTCTGACATTTCTACACTGCTTTTCTTATAGTCCTTTCCAAAATGGCCTTTTGCATTAGCCTTTTGCGCCTTTGCAACCAGCAGTTGGATTGGGAATTTATGATAGCGTATAGTAGCTGTGCCATCTTTCACTTTAAAACCTTCCACTGGTGTATATACTGTATGGGGATACAAAGCGCTTTCAGTTGCAGAAAGAAACATGCAAGCCTCTTCACCAATTCTATGCATTGGCTCCCCATACCCATATATCACAATTATCTCGCCAGTCGCATTTCCAACCAAGTTTTCCACCACCCGGTAGCGGCAAGTATATGATCTAGCGCTTACAAAATGCTCCCTGCTGACAAGCTTTGCTGTAAGACAATTAGTGGAGTTGTCTATGGCATAATCAAGCCTCTCAAGGCTATAAGGATCTATCTTGGCTGGCATATCTTTCGTTTCGTAGGCTATTTTGCGAAGGTTGCCTGATGCCAAAAACTTAGGAGGCTCACGTAAGTCGATTTGATCCATAGCCAATATAATACAGAACAAGACAAACAATATAAGCCATGACCATATGTGTTCTATCTTTGGCAACTTAAACGCAAATGCTTGCAATACCGATGACACAATCAAAACAATAAAAAAGCTTAGCCAATAGGCTGCCATACGCAATGATATTATAGGTGGGCCACTAAAACCAAAGATTTGATCATTGCTGAGATCATAGAGTATACCAGGTGGATAAGGTGGTAACTTTTCTCTTGAGCTACTTAGAATCTTACCACTTAAAAGGTCAAACCAATGGACTACTCCCTCAATTGTCATTACTCGCAAAATATTTCTTTGCGTAAAATATTCAACAGCCGAGTTAGTGAATTCGTATGTATCCCGCCAAAAAGCCATATCTTCAGAAAAAGCTACATTGCTAGTATTTTTCACAAGATCATTAATATAATACGTTTTTTCAAGTTTGCCGTTGGAGTAGTATCTTAATGCCACTTCAAAATTTGCTGTTGGCATATGGATAAAGCATTTAAAGTCACTTGAAAAGAAAAAGTTAGATTCAGATTCGCCTAATATTGGAAGATTGTCTACGGCATAAACAAGCTCGCCATTTCGGTATACACCTGCTTGGGCTGTCATGTGCGACCAATTCTCTTTAGATCCAGGATCCCAACGAAACATCATCGTGCCATCATCTGATAATATTTCAAACAACACAGGCTCAATAAATGTATCGGCAGCAACTTGAATTACACCGAATAAAATCACTGTAAAACAAATGACCACTGAAAATAAAGTTTTTTGCATACTCGTCTGTCCTCTTTATTCCAAATTTCAAAGGATTCGAGGCAAAATAATACTTGTTCAATTCGCAGATATAAGGAGCTTTTTGATATAGTATAACAAATTAATCTAAGGTTTCGTTACAAAAATATCATAAATCTTAAAGTGGATGTGGGCAATAGCCGTTTTGGATGACCTCTCAAATTGTCTACATCAGACCACAATTACTGTTAATAGCTTTTTTGCAGGATAGAAGCGTTATTGATTCCCGCTATAGTTGAGAAACCATGTTAAATAGAAGAGCTTGAAATAGCTAAGCTGGCTAAATACTTTAAATGGATGCTCTTGCTTGGATACATTGTAGAAGCGATTCAGCATGCTGTCAGAGATACCAATTAAATAGCTGCTATATCTCCGACGCATAGCAAGTTTGAGCTATTTCCAAATAGCTTGCCTGAATCCAAACTATACTAGAGCTGCGTCTGCTGCTTAGAAAGTACGATTCTAATACAATGGCTGCAAATTCTAATCTCATCCATTTATTAGGAGCATTCCGCCCATCCCACAGTTACCCCTCAGTGATACCGGCAGTTCCGGATCCAGGCAGCCCCCGCAACAGCAACACCTCAAGCCCGGCCAGGCCCGGAAATCCTCCCTCGCCAAATTCGTAGCGTCCTTGTTGCTTTCGCCTCAGCAGCAAAGCCTATCAGCAAGAGGCTGTGGATCGCTTGCGAGGCATTCCAGTCACGCGAGTACAAGTGGCTGAGCGCATGGGGTCCATCTTAAGCTTGCGGAATGCCTCCTCAATTTTCCAGCGATCGCGGCTAATCAGCACAATACTTTTATATGCGCCTACTTTCCAGTGCTTCCATACAGCAGTGTGAGTCGAGCCATGCCATGAGTTTTCTAAGGCTGGGGGAGAAGGTGGAGAGGCGTTTTGGCTTCGTTTGGGTCTCAACCCCATTCACGGCTATGCTTTAAGCGCAATATGGAAGTTGATTGGATCACAAACAAACAAAGCAGTTTTGGTGTATCCTTATGAGAGATGAACTATTGCGCCAAGTAGATTGGAGAAACAATATGCTAAAACCAAGTGAAGTAAAAGCCAAAGCGCAGCAGCTAGAAGAACAAAACAATAAATTCAGGAAGTTTTTGAAAAACCGTGCCGATGGAGATGAGCTCGATACACAGTTTTTAAAACTTCACAAGGAACTGTTTGCTGGTTACGACTGCTGCAAATGCGCCAATTGCTGCAAAATGTGCCAGATAATTCTTGATGATAATGAAGTGGAGAGAATATCGAGTTTTCTTGATATGACAGAGAACGAATTCTTAGGAGATTATCTGGAAGATGCAGGCGCGGGTGAAGAAAAGCCGTATAAATTTAAAGAAACGCCGTGTTCATTCTTAGACATAGATGGCTGTTGCCAAATACAGGAGTGCAAACCTGAAGGCTGTGCGGAATTCCCATTTACCGACCACCCCTTTAGGTTGTGGAATCTGTCGAGTATAATCGCAAATGCAGAATTCTGTCCCATTGTATTTGAAATACTTGAACGACTGAAAGTGATGTACAGCTTCAGGAACAGAAACGCTTGATGGCAAACGCAGCTTGATTTGGGAAGATGCCGATAAATGGGTTAGGCTAGTCCAGTTGGAGGATATTGAGCAGATAATCTGCCGGTTTTCACATTCTATTAAAAAGCTTCATAGGAATCCTGCCATGCGCCCAGCTTGTAGAGAGCGATTTGAGAGCGAATTTTTAACCGTGTAAGTGTCAATAATGCCTGATAAAGGCAATAGAAGGAGAGATTGACAAATGGCACAGTTAAATGAGCAACAAAAAGCCCTAGCAAAATTAATATTCGACCAATGCAGCACCCCAGGCGAAGTCACAACAACTTTAAAGAAACTCTTTGCAGGGACCATAGAATTGATGCTGGAGGCTGGGCTCGACGAGCGCCTCGGCTATGACAAACACGACCCAGCGGGCAGGAACAGCGGCAACTCGCGCAACGGCTACGGCAAGAAGACGATATCGAGCGAATGGGGCGGCAGCGAGATCGACATGCCGCGCGGCCGCAACGGCACATTCGAGCCAGCGGCAGTCGCGAAGAGGCAGCGCGCACAGACGGCATTGAAGCCAGGATACTGGCCATGTGCTCCAAAGGGATGTCCACAAGGGGCATAGAGGACCATATGCGCGACATCTATGGCGTGGAGGCCTCTGCGAGCCTTGCGGGCCGCATAACGGACAAGATAATGCCGGAGGCCGCCGAATGGCAGGCGCGCCCCTTGTCCAGCGTCTGCCCAATAGCCTGCTTTGACGGGATATACTATAAAGTGAAAAAGGACGGCAAAGCCGCCAACAAATGCGTTTACAGCGTGCTTGGCATAGACATGGACGGCATAAAAGACATTCTGGGCGTCTGGATCGGCGAGGCCGAGAGCGCGCCGTTCTGGGCCACAATATTCAACGAGCTGCGGAACCGTGGCGTGGAGGACATCATCATAGCTTGCCACGGCAACCTCACAGGCTTCGCAAACGCCCTTGCCAGCGTGTTCCCCAAAACCGTGAGCCAGCTTTGCATAATCCACATGGCCCGGAACTCGACGAATCATTTCCCATACAAGGATTTGAGGCCGCTTATGGCAGACTTGAAGAAAGTGTATGGGGCGGCAAGCGAGGAAGAGGCTTTGTATGCCTTGGATGGTTTCAACGAAAAATGGGGAAGCCAATACCCGCAGATATACAAGATGTGGGAGGAAAATTGGGACGGCCTGTCAGAATTCTTTAAATATCCAAACGAAGTACGCTCGATAATATACACGACGAATGCAGTTGAGGGTTTCCACAGGATGCTAAGGAAGCTCACTAAGACAAAAACGAACTTCCCCACAGACGGCTCGCTAAAAAAATCGATCTGCCTGCCAGTCAAAGAAATCAGCAAAAAGTGGACTATGCCCATCAAGAATTGGGGCGTGGTTATTGGGCAAATGATGATATACCATGAGGAGCGGATCAAAGGGGCTGCGGCAGTTTGGCAAGCACAAACTGGCGGCGGCTGCATACAGGCGCGCGGGATGGGCATAATGTGTCTAGAAAAAACGATGGAAGCCTACGCCTTCCATCCCTGCCGCCAAGGGAGCCTGCCCCGCCAAGGCCAGGACACTGCCCCCTCAGAGGGAACCGTCCCCTCGCCTAGGCCAAGGGAACCGCCCCCTCAAAGGGAACCGTCCCCTCGCCTAGGTCAAGGACACCGCCCCTGCCAGGGAACTTCCCCACCAAGGTCAAGGGCACTTACACGCTTCGGTACACACTCCCAGCGATTTAAGCTCCATATTGCCGCTTTTCCAGAAAAAACAATTCTTTGAAAACACTAGCCATCTTGGTATCATCGCCAGCAGCCAAATGCGCGCTGTAGAGCTTCTTCAACCAATCCATTCCAGCATATAGGCATCTGGCTGAGGATCTCCTCGAACAGTTTTTCAGCCAGAGCATAATCCTTGTTTGACAAAGGCGATTTCCCGGATCCCTGCATACTGTAAATGCCCATTGACAAAAGCCTGCCCAGCCTCTGACCTTCTGTTCTGGCAATAATGCCAAAGCGGATTGGCAGCGCCGCTTCCCCAATGCCACCGAACCGCTCCAATGCTTCTTCCAACAGCCACTTGTTTTTATCTGTCACTAACTTTGAAGCGATCGAAAAAGCTTAGTATCAAAATCAAGGCCATAGTCCAATAAACCTCCCAATCCAGCAAGCTCTATGCAAAGATCAAAATACAAGCCTTGTCTACTTCTTCCAAAGCTGAATCAGATCTACACAATACTCGATTTCTTCATCGATTCCACATTCGCCTTGGAGCTCGTAATTGTCCGCTAATTTTCGATATGCCAACTTGAAGTAGCCTTGGCCGGCCCTGGTTCTTATCTCGCCATATACGTTTTCCAAATCGTCTGTATCAAAGTAGCCTCTCCGTCGATTGCTCCATCCAACCGAGGCGTCAATCGTTGGCTGTTATATTGTTCAGCTCTTTATGGAAATCTGGTTGTGTGAATACGACCTAAGCCGCATCTGTAAATTTTTCATTAGCCTTTGCATAGCCCACTAAAAAATCGATAGCTTGCCCTTTTCAATGCTGTCAAATTTATCCCTCGCCGCTGCCTCTTTACGCTATATACGGTATGAAGCATGTCAACACCCTTATAATGCTTAACAATGCTATTTGCCGGCTCCATGCCGTTTCTTCTGGCGACGTTGATGGAAGGGATGTTCGTGTCCCTTATTATCGAAAACACTTCGTTTGCCCCAAGGCTGCTGAAAGCGTAATCCCTGCAAGCTGTCGCCCCTTCAGTGGCATATCCATTGTGCCAGTGTTCCTTCATAAGCAAATATCCCACTTCAATGACTTGCTTTCCCATGGCTTCTTGCATTGTCAGCCCGCACATGCCTATCATGCCGCCAGTCTCTTTGAGGACAAGAGCCCATAGGCCAAATCCAACTTTCTAGCTGCTTGTCCATCCAGCTTTGGCACTCAGTATCTGAAAAAGGGCCTTCGCAAGCGTACATAACTTCAGGGTCTTGAAGGATTTGGCGCAAAGCCCCTGAGTCTCCCTGGTCCATTTCCCGCATCAAAAGCCTTTCTGTCTCAAGAATCGCCGCCACTCAATTGCACCTGCTTTCTCTTTTGGGATTTTGTTTTTTTCGAATTTTCTTGATCTTGATATTGAGATTTGCTATTACTCTAGCCGCCTTGCACTTGCCTGCGCAGTTTGTCTCGATCATCAAGGCTTGATACAGTCGCGAGTTCTTTATCCCGATGTCGATGTCTAAGCCCTAGCCGTCTGTCTATCTGTCCAATTACATACAAACTGCTTGATCCACGCTGTTTACAGATTTGTTGTTTTAGCAACCTAGCTATTTTTCGCCACTATCATTTTCCAACAATTCCTTAATTAATTTTTTTGCCTTGTTTGCCGGCTTCCCATGCAATATGCCATTGAATTCTTCCAATATTTGAATTAAGTCTTCTACCAACTCTTGTTCATTCACAACTTCGGTTTGGTCGATTACTTCAATTTCTGTCCCATGCTTGCTGCATAGGTTTTCGATTAGTTCATATCCAAACCTTGCCAATCTGTCTTTATATAAAACTACAATCCTGTCAACTTCATATTCCGCAACCATATTCATAAGTTGGACCAGGCCTTTTTTGTTGAAATCTATTGCGCTGCCTACATCAGTGATTGTGTCGAAACTATACCCTTTCGCTATCATATATGTTTTCACAAGCTCTACTTGGAGCTCTAAACTGTCTTTTTGCTTGATGCTTGGCGCTCTGCAATATCCAATCGTTTTTCGCTTTCTAGACGGTATGGGCTGCTTCGTTGCCTGCAATACTTGTTGTTGTGAATAATATCTGTGGCCGCCTTGTGACGTATGGTGCGGTTTTAATTTATCCTCTTTGTCCCACAATCTTAGCGTTTGAATACTTTTGCCTACCAATTTCGAAAATTGGCCTATCGTGTAGTATTCCATTCAATCACCCCTCGCCTAATAGTATGGGATAAGTTGCCATTTTTCAATAGTTTTTATCATATTTTAGTATGTTTTATTCAACTATTTTCAGCCTTTTTACACATGCAAAAATATCACACATTCACACGTTTTTAATCATATAATACATTGTTTTGCTAATTGTTTTGTAGTAGAATCATTAACCGGAAGGTCTATAAAAAAGAACAGGCAATTTTGCCATCTTTAAGATAAAACTGGTATATTGGGGAGGCATTTCGCCTGAAATTTTGCCAATCAAAGGAAAATCGGTGAAATTTATATTGATATTTCGACAACTCGAATATATAATACTGACATTAAATGCAAAATAGGGTTTATGCGTAAAGTGTTTGCCGGATGGGGAGTTGCCGGCGAAACGAAAAGATTGAAATTATTCACATCAATCTTGCGATAGCAAACCCGCACCCGTTGCCGCAATTGAGGTTAGCATCTCATATTGTGAGGGGATTTCCATGCTGGCGAAGAGCGCCAGCCAGGGAAGAAAAATATCTTTTCGCAATTGCGAGGTGTTTTTTTGTGCGCAAAATGGTGCTGCTTTTAGAAAGGAAGCATAATAAAAAATGGTTGACAGAGAAAAAGTAGCTACTGCAGTACATTTGTTTCTTGAAGGGATTGGGGAAGACCCGCTAAGGGAAGGACTGTTGGAAACCCCCATGAGGGTAGCCCGCATGTGCGAAGAGCTTTACTGCGGGATGGACCAAGACCCTTTAGACCACCTTTCAAAACAATTCACCGCTGAGGGAAGCGAGCTGGTCATTGAAAAAGATATCACTTTCTATTCGATGTGCGAGCACCACTTGATGCCTTTCTTCGGCAAAGCGCATGTTGCCTACATACCTTCGGGGAAGGTCGTAGGCTTGTCCAAGCTTGCGAGGATGGTGGATGTATTCGCCAGGCGCGCACAAATACAAGAAAAACTGACAATACAAATTGCAGATGCTTTAGAAGAGCATCTTAGCCCTCTTGGGGTTATGGTAATGATAGAAGCCGAGCACACATGCATGACAATGAGGGGTGTGAAGAAGACCGGCTCAATTACAGTCTCGACTGCCACAAGGGGGCAGTTCAAAGACAACTACGACAAGCAAAAGATGTTCTTAGACTTGTTGAAATGATGGATAAGGCAAATTTGATATTGGAGCGCCCCAGCTTCAAAGAATCGCTAAAAAAGATAAACTGCCTAGAGGAAAACAGGGTTTTTTGCCGTCATGGGATGGACCATTTTGTTGACGTGGCCCGGATCGCTTGGATCTTGGCTCTTGAGGAGAATGCTGGCGTAGACAAAGAGCTGGTTTATGCTGCGGCGTTTCTACATGACATCGGGAGGTTTATGGAGTACGAGCAAGGAGTGCCACATGAGGAAGCCAGCGCGGCAATCGCCTCGCAAATCCTGCTTGAATGCGGATTTGGCTCTACAGCTATTGGGCAGATAACCGATGCCATCCGCTCTCACAGGGGCGGTGGCTCAAATAGCGAGCTAAGCCAGCTGCTTTTCAGGGCAGACAAGCTGTCCCGCAGGTGCTTTGAGTGCAAGTCACTGGATGAATGCAACTGGGATGTTAAAAATGGAAAACTGGAGTATTGAATTGCTGGCATGGTGATTGGCAAACGAGACTTTGATCTAGACAACAAATGTTATGTGATGGGCATATTAAACACAACCCCGGACTCATTCTACGACAATGGGCGCTACAAAACCTTTGACGCCGCTTTAAAGCATGCCCAAGCCATGGTGGACGCTGGCGCGGATATTATCGATGTTGGCGGGGAATCCACAAAGCCCGGATACACAATGGTGTCAGAGCAAGAGGAAATTGACAATGTGGCCAGTGTCATTGAAGCATGCTCCAAGCGTTTTGATTTGCCGGTCTCTATAGACACATATAAATCAAAAGTCGCCAGCGAGGCGATTAGCGCAGGGGCAGTGATGGTCAATGACATATGGGGCTTGAAGCACGATGGGAGCATGGCAGGCCTTATTGCCTCAAAGGGCGTCGCTTGCTGCCTAATGCACAACAGGCATGGCATGGGCTACAATTCGTTTATGCAAGATCTCCTCGATGATCTGGGCCAGTCATTGGCGCTAGCTGAGTCTGCAGGGATACCAAAAGACAAAATTATGCTTGACCCGGGGGTTGGTTTCGCAAAAACTTACAATATGAACCTTGAGGCTATAAACAAGATTAGCCAAATCAGAGCTCTAGGCTACCCTGTGCTCCTGGGGGCGTCCAGGAAAAGCACTTTAGGCAAAGTGCTGGACCTGCCGGTCGGCGAGCTGCTGGAAGGATCCTTGGCCGCGGCAGTCATGGGTGTAGCCAGAGGGGCTTCAGTGTTAAGGGTCCATGACGTGAAAGAGACTAAGCGGGCAATAACGATAGCCCACTCGATTATATGCGAGAGGATGCCAGAGGTTTTGTGATGGACTGTATAAAAATAACCGATCTTGAGGTATACGCAAAACACGGTGTATTTCCCGAAGAAAACGTGCTGGGCCAGAAGTTCCTGGTTAGCGCTTTGCTGTACATGGATTTGCGCCCGGCAGCCATAAGCGGCGACTTGGCCGCGTCTGTGGATTATGGGGCAGTTTGCCACCGTATAAAAGAGCTGATGGAGGAAGACACATGCAAGCTCATCGAGACAGTGGCAGAAAACATAGCAGGAGCTATCCTTAAAGAAAACCCGCTGCTGTCGAGCGCCTCGATTGAGATCAAAAAGCCATGGGCGCCGATAGGCCTTCCCATTAACACAGTTTCTGTGCAGATCCATCGAGGCTGGCATACCGCCTATATCGCTTTGGGCTCAAATATGGGCGACAAAAAGCAATATCTCGATTTTGCTGTGGAAGAATTGGGCTTTGCCAAAGGCTGCAAAGTGGGAAAAGTCTCCTCCTACATCAACACAGCTCCATACGGCTACACCCAGCAGGATGATTTTTTAAATGCTTGCCTTGAATTGAAGACATTGCTTAGCCCCGACGAGCTTTTGGTTTTATGCCATGAAATAGAGGGCAAGGCAAACCGCAAGCGCGCTATCCACTGGGGGCCCAGGACGTTGGATTTGGATATTATACTTTATGATAGCGACATAATACATGAGCCGGACCTGCACATACCCCATGTTGAAATGCACAAGCGGGATTTTGTGCTCATCCCTTTGAATGAGATAGCGCCCTATGCAATGCACCCGGAATTGGGAAAGAGCGTAAACGCGCTTTTGGATGGGCTGATTGGGGACGGATAAAGGCAAGCAATAAAAAAACAGCTTAGCAGCTGTTTTTTTTATTGCTGCCTATGCTACAAATACCGCTCTGGGGGTATGTTCTTTTCAGCGATAAAGAAGTCCACATAGTCTGAGGCAATGGTTGATGCTATGCTTGTAATTGGGATTGCTAGCAGAAGCCCTCCAACCCCCCACAAGCTTCCTCCAACCCAAACAGCGAGTATGACCCAAAATCCGTCAAGGCCTATAGCTTTGCCTACAATGTTCGGGTATATGATATTCTCCTCAATCTGCTCCAGGATCGTGTAGACCACCAAATACCACAGCACATGGGATGGCGAGGCTATGGCAGTAAGCACGAGGCCAATGGTAAACCCCACAAAAACCCCAAAAATCGGGACCATCTGCAAAACCCCGATCAGCAAAGAGATTAAAACCGGATATGGGAACTTGAAGATCCAAAACACAACCAAGAATAAAAGGAATTTCATGGCTGAGTCGAAAGTCTGGCTTTTCAGGAAGCTCTCGAAGCGCTGGTCTGCCAAAGTGGATATCCTCAATATGTATTCAGCATCAACTTCAGGAAGCAGGGCAAATAGCATCCTTCTGGTTTGTATGCCCATGCGCTCCTTGTTGAAAAGCACATATACCGACAAAAACACTCCCAGGATGCTTTTCGTCGCCCCGACGAAAAACTGGGAGAGGAAGTTGAAAGTTGTGTTAAAAGTCGTGTTGAAAGAGAAATTGTCCTCAATAAATGCCACTATCCAATTGGTGGAGGCATTTGTGAAACTTTCATTTGCAAAAAGCTCCTCCATCCCTGGTATGGCATGGGATACATTTAAAGCGAGCTCGTCCAGCATCAGGCTCCACTTGGGCAAGTTTGCAGCAATGTCATTGATAGAGTTGGCGATGTAAGGTGATGCGAAGCGGAAAAGCAAGTATATGACAAGCATGAAAGTTCCATATGACATGCAAATGCTTGTGATGCGAATCACGCTTTGCAACAGCTTGGTGGAAGGGTTCTTGAACAAGCGCAGCAAGATTTGGCGTTCATAGAAGCGCATAGGCATGTTAACGATAAATGCCAATGCCAAGCCAAGCACTAGCGGATTCAGCAAGTCGCCCAAGGTTGAAAGCGCAGACGCAATGGATATTTCTGAAAGGATATGGAATATTAATAGCAATAAACATGCATTGATGAAATAGTTTCTCTTGAGTTTGTCCCACATTTGATTTTATCCAATCTTGTTGCATAGAAATTTTCTTAGCTGGCAGCAAAACAACACTATATTAAAGATAATTATACCCTATACCTGCGTATTGGGCATCTTTTCCTAATGAATGTTATTTTTTTTGCGAATAATTAAACTAGCACTGCAAAAAACTTTGAAATTATGTCTAAATTGTTACTAAAATATTATTTCAAGCTGGAAAAAAACTACTTGTCAATTTTTGGGTTTTACTCGCTGATTCACCTTTTCATCGGGATTTTGGAAAAAAAACGCCCCAAAAGATAAAAAGTGGCCAAAAAATGATAATAAATGCTGGATATCGTTACTTTTTGTTGACAAGTAGAAGTATGTAGGCGCTATAATGGTAAATAAGAAACATTTCACCAATATTATATGCTCTTGTAAAGCAAAGTGTATAATAATCCCAAAAATGTTTAAAATACTATCGACAGCTATTTTTAAAAAGAACTAAGGAGAATTTATGAAAGCAACTGGTATTGTCCGAAGGATTGATGATCTAGGTCGTGTTGTTATCCCAAAAGAAATCCGGAGGACAATGAGATTGAGGGAAGGCGAGCCTCTAGAAATATTCATCGAAAAAGGCGAAGTAATTCTTAGAAAGTATTCGCCAGTAGCGGACTTAAGCGAATATGCTTCAAACTTTGCCGAGTCGTTTTACCAATCTTCGGAGTGTGTGTGCATAATATGCGACAGGGATGCCATTGTGGCTATTGCAGGCAGCCCGCGCAAAGAGCTTGTTGACCGCACCATAAGCCCGAAGCTTGAGGAAGCGATGCAAACACGCAGATTGTTGATGTCCAACGATGAGGGTGTAGGCGCTGTCGAGATAATCCCCAATGAGCCGCCAATATCTGACGGTGTGCAAATTATTGCACCAATTTTAGTCAGCGGCGATGTTTTGGGGTCTGTCGTGGTTTATATGAACGACAAGGCGCTGGCATCAACCATTGGCAGGCAACTGGCGCAAACAGGGGCGTCTTTTTTAGGCAGGATTCTAGAGTAACAAGAAAAAAGCATTCATTAATACAAAAGCCGCTTTGCCATGTTTAAAAGTGGCTTTTTCACATATATTTTTTATTGTATTTATTTAATCGATATTCTTCTGCTCTCTAATTTTGGGCATATGCCCTGTTTTTTTCTTAATGATTAATCAACACAGTTGCAATATGCTAAAATGTCTCTATTCGGTGAAACATGGTAGATTTTATTAGAATAAAAGGGGCAAAGGAAAACAATCTAAAAAACATAGATTTAGATGTGCCCCGCAACTCGTTTAACGTCTTCACCGGCCTTAGCGGCTCGGGGAAGACAAGCCTTGCTTTTGACACGATCTATGCAGAGGGCCAGCGCAGGTATGTTGAAAGCCTCTCTTCGTATGCAAGGCAATTTTTAGGGCAAATGAACAAGCCGGATGTAGAGAGCATAGAAGGCCTTTCTCCGGCTATATCTATAGACCAAAGGACACAAAACCGCAATCCAAGGTCAACAGTGGGGACTGTGACCGAGATCTACGACTATTTGCGCCTTTTATACGCGCGCATAGGCGTGCGCCACTGCCCTGTTTGCGGCAAAGTGGTGGAAAGCCAAAGCTTGGATGTAATTATAACCGACATAATGGGCGGGGCAGACAAGGAACGGTTCCAAATCCTCGCCCCAGTCGCGCGCCAAGAGAAAGGGCAGTTCAAAAAACTATTTGAAGCCTATAGCGCCCAAGGCTATATCCGCGCATTTGTCGACGGGGAGCCCAGGGAGCTTTCTGAAAACATAGAGCTGGATAAAAACAAGAAACACGACATCTCAATAGTTGTTGACAGGCTTGTGCACGGTCCAACAGTCAAGTCGCGCCTGGCGGATTCTATCGAGGCTGCTTTGCGCATTGCCGGTGGGCTTGTGGTATACAGGGCTGAAAATGGGGAAGAGCGCTTGTATTCAGAGAACTACGCGTGCATTGAGTGCGGGATATCCATGGGAAAACCTGAGCCCAGGGATTTTTCTTTCAACTCCCCCTTTGGAATGTGCCCAAAGTGCAGCGGCATAGGCTATGAGCAGCAGATCGATGTAGGTTTGTTGATACCTGACAAGTCGTTGTCTATATCCCAAGGGGCGATACAGTTTTATGGCTTGGATTCTGAAGGCTACTACTTCTCGATCATTGCAGCAATGGCAGGCAAATATGGGTTTTCCGTCGATGAGCCAATTGGCGAAGCTCCGCCTGGTTTTCTCAATGCGCTGCTGTATGGGGACGACTCTGTAGTCAGGATCAAATTCAACAGCTATTTTTCCGGCCGCCGCGAGCAGGACCTGGTATTTGAAGGCCTTGTCAACAATATGCAGCGCCGGTACAAAGAGACCTATTCGGAATCGATGAAAGAGCGCATCGAGGGGTATATGTCCTTAAAAGAGTGCGACGCTTGCCATGGCAAAAAGCTCAACGAAAAAAGCCTTGCCGTCACTGTGGGTGGCATAAACATAATACAGCTGACCGAAATGACAGTAGGCGAGTGCCAAACTTTTATCACAAGCCTGGAGCTTACCGAAAACCAGCAAACGATAATCAACATGGTCGCAAAAGAGATAGCAAACCGCCTGGCTTTCTTGAGCGATGTGGGCCTGTCATACCTTGACTTGGCAAGGGCGGCTTCCACCCTTTCAGGGGGGGAAAGCCAGCGCATCAGATTAGCCACACAAATCGGCTCCCAGCTGACTGGTGTCCTGTATGTCCTGGACGAGCCAAGCATTGGCTTGCACCAGCGCGACAACGCCAAGCTGATTGCAACCTTGCGCAAACTCACATCCATCGGCAATACCCTTATCGTTGTCGAGCACGACGAGGAGACAATGAGGGCAAGCGATTTTATCGTCGATATCGGCCCAGGGGCTGGAATCCACGGGGGGCTGGTCGTAGCTGCAGGCACCCCAGAGCAGATCGAGATGTGCGAGGAGTCGATAACAGGCCAATACCTTTCGGGCAAAGCGCAAATCCCCATCCCCCAAAAACGCGCAGAGCCCACAGGTTCGATCACTATAACTGGCGCCGCAGAGAACAATCTTAAGGGCATCGATGTCTCGTTCCCCTTAGGGGTGTTCACTTGCGTAAGCGGCGTATCCGGCTCTGGAAAAAGCACCTTGGTCAACGAGATCTTATTCAAAGCAGCCCAGAATGCGCTATACAAAACCCGCTTACGGCCGGGAAAGCATGATAGCATCACAGGCCTTGAGCACGTGGACAAAGTGATAAATATAGACCAATCCCCCATTGGGCGGACCCCCAGAAGCAACCCTGCCACATACACCGGAGTCTTTGATCTTATCAGGGACTTGTTTGCAAGCACCAACGAGGCGAAGGCAAGGGGATATAAGAAAGGGCGCTTCAGCTTCAATGTAAAGGGCGGAAGATGCGAAAGCTGCTCAGGGGACGGCATAATCAAGATAGAAATGCACTTCCTGCCGGATGTGTACATACCTTGCGAGGTATGCAAGGGAAAACGCTACAACTCCGAAACATTGCAAGTCACCTACAAGGATAAAAACATTGCGGATATCTTGGACATGACAGTGGAGGAGGCAATGGGCTTCTTTGAGAACCTGCCAAGGATCCGCGACAAAATGGCAACCCTTTATGAGGTCGGCTTGGGGTATATTAAACTAGGGCAGCCTTCAACCACCCTCTCCGGGGGCGAAGCCCAAAGGATAAAGCTGGCTAGCGAGCTGTCACGCAGGGCGACATCAAAAACCTTGTACATCCTCGACGAGCCAACCACAGGGCTCCACACCCATGATGTAGACAAACTGCTCCAAGTGCTGCAAAAACTCCGGGACGCCGGCAACACCATAGTTGTCATTGAGCACAACTTGGAAGTGCTAAAATGCGCAGACTGGATAATCGACCTGGGCCCAGAGGGCGGATTTGCAGGAGGGTTGGTCATAGCTGTGGGCACCCCAGAGCAAGTTTCTGAATGTGCAGTAAGCGATACTGGAAAATATCTGAAAAAAATACTAAACCAAAACCGGCAAGCCGGCATATAACTTGACGTGAAAATTGATGTAACACTGCCAAGCCGCTTGCGCATGTGTTATAGTATATTAGGTCGAAAAAATCTAGATATTTTACCAATGTTTTTAGGATTAAATATTGATGCTTAAGCTGAAAAAAAAGAAAAACAAAACAAAATCCCTAGAAGAGCTAAAATCTCTGCTAGGCGCGGGGGAGTACATCCTTCCCCTTATTGCAGTCAAAGGGGCTATTTTTGGCTGCGAAATTGAAACGTCATTTGATTTTGGAAAATCAAATTCAATCAAAGCGATTGATTTTTCCCCAAATACTTCCGACTTGATCGCCATCGCCATGCAAAAAAGCAGCGAAGGCAAAGCCACAGCAGAGGACCTGTCAAAAGTCTGCTGTATGGCTGATGTCAGGGATGTCACCAGGCTGGGAGGGGACGTGCTCAGGGTCAATCTCCACGGCATGTCACGGGTGAGGATAGAGCAGATTATCTATGAGGAGCCATTCATGCTAGTCAAGGTGTCTTTGGAAGACGAAAGCCAAGGCGCCCGTGACCAGCAAGCGCAAGCCCTCTCCAAAATCTGCCAAGAGAGATACTTCCAATTATTCCAGCTTACAGGGTCATACGACGAGGAGTTTGCCAACCTTCTTTCATCATCGCCGCCGCAAAAGGTTTGCGACTTGATTATGGCCAGCGTGCCCATCACCCCGACAGAGTACTATGACATCATGCAAGGGTCCACAGTTGTCGAGCGCTTGGAGAAGACCATTGCATATTTGGTTAATTCAGCCAACAACGCGGTTATTGAAATGGAGCTGGAAAACAAGCTGATGCTGCAATTCACCACAGACCAGCGCTCAAGATATTTGCGGGAGAAGCGCAACCTGATCTCTAAAGAGCTTAGGGATGACGAAGATGACGAAGAGCTGGATGAATACCGTGGAAAGCTTGCTGCGCTTCCAATCCAAGAAGAGCACAAGACCCGGCTGCTAAAGGAAGTCATAAGGCTGGAGACAACCCCGCCTGGCTCCCAGGAAGCAGCAGTTATCCAGTCATATCTTGATTGTGTCCTCGACCTTCCTTGGGCAGAATCCAGCCCTGGCGATTTTGACATATCAAAAGCTGTTGATATCCTGGATGCGGAACATTACGGTTTAAAAAAGGTAAAAGACCGCATAATTGAATATATCGCAGTGATGAAACAAACAAACTCTCTAAAAAGCCCTATTTTATGCCTAGTCGGACCTCCGGGTGTAGGGAAGACAAGCGTGGCCAAATCAATCTCAAACGCGACAAACCGGAAATTTGTCCGCTTGTCGCTGGGAGGCATGCACGACGAAGCAGAGATACGGGGGCACAGGAAGACATATGTGGGGGCAATGCCCGGGCGGATTATCGCATCCCTGCGCCAAGTCCAAAGCAAAAGCCCTGTGTTCCTTTTAGACGAGATCGACAAGCTGTCCAGGGACATCAAGGGAGACCCGGCATCAGCTCTCCTTGAAGCGCTGGATCCAGAGCAAAACTCGACTTTTGTTGATACATACATCGAGATCCCGTTCAACCTCTCCGATGTAATGTTTATAACTACTGCCAACACCACATCCACCATACCTGCGCCGCTTTTAGACAGGCTAGAGCTGATAGAATTAAACGGGTATTTGCCCAACGAAAAGCTCGAGATAGCAAAACGCCATCTAATTGGCAAGCAAATGAAAGAAAACGGGATAACCGGCGACAATATAGAGTTCACAGACGAAGTCATCTACGAGATAATCGAAAAATACACCAGGGAAACCGGAGTGCGCCAGCTTGAGCGCTCAATCGCATCCCTGTGCAGGAAAGCCGCCAAAAGCATTGTGGTTGACCAAGTGGACACCATAACAATAACAAAGGAAAACCTGTCCACCTATTTGGGCAAACAAGTCCACGATTATGACATTATGAAAGACGAAAGCCTTGTAGGCGTCATCAACGGGCTTGCATGGACCAGCATAGGCGGGGACACATTGACTATAGAGACTAACCACTGCCCAGGCTCAGGAAAGACAGAGCTTACAGGTAACTTGGGCAACGTCATGAAAGAATCGGCGCGCATGGCTATCAGCTACCTGAAAGCCAACGCAGAGTCATTTGGCATCGCCCATGTGGATTTTGCAAAGACAGATATCCATATCCATGCGCCTGAAGGCGCTGTGCCAAAGGACGGCCCCAGCGCAGGAATTGCTTTGGCTTGCTCAATACTCTCCTCCCTCACATCAACGCCCGTATGGCAACAGATTGCTATGACCGGGGAGTTGACGTTGACAGGCAGGGTCCTTGCCATTGGGGGGCTAAGAGAGAAGCTTCTGGCAGCAAACCGCGCTAAAGTCCAAAAGGTGTTTATTCCAAAACAAAACGAGCCTGACCTAGCAGAAATTCCCGGGGAGATAATTGAAGGCATGGAGCTGGTATTGGTCCAAAACGCAAGGGAAGTCATAGAGGAGATTTTTAATGGCGACAGCCAATGCGCAAGTAAAGTCGGTTGAGCTGGTCGCCACCGAAACATCCTTGGCGCGTTTCCCTGCCCCTGATTTGGTGGAAGTTGTGCTGATCGGCAAGTCCAACGTGGGCAAATCCAGTTTTATCAACGCAATAGTGAACCGAAAACGCCTCGCCCACACAAGCAATACCCCCGGTAAAACCAGGACAGCGAACTTTTACTTGATAAACAATGATTTTTATCTAGTGGATATGCCCGGCTACGGTTATGCTAAAGTCTCAAAACAACACCGCGCAGAGTTGGCCGGGATAATCTCGGATTATGTGAAAAAACGCAAAGCCGATTTTATAGTATACTTCCTGTTTGACTGCCGGCATTTGCCAACAAAAAACGACCTTTCTGCCCTTGAGTTCATTGAAGGCCAGGATATTTATCCTATAATAGTTTTTACAAAAACTGACAAGCTAAAAGCCACCCAAAAGCAAGAATTGCTCGAGGAGCGCTATGAAGCCCTTGGAAGGCCTGGCGGAGAGGGGATTATACTTTTCAGCAAGAATTCCCCCCAGCTGATCCAAGAAGCGCGTAATTTTACTTTTGGCATTGTGGAAGAAGCTAAGCAGCAATAGAAAAGTGAAGGTTAAAAAATGCTTGACATACGGTTGATAAGAAGAGACCACGAGAGATACAAGGATCTTTTGGGACGGAAAGGGGACTATCCAATTGACGAGCTGCTCGCCTTGGATGTCGACAGGCGCAAACAACTCGCCTTGCTGGAGGAGTTGAAAGCCAGGCAAAACGCTGCCTCCAAACAAATTCCGGTTATGAAAAAAGAGGGCAAAGACACAGGTCCGATTATGGAAGAAATGAAGGAGGCGGCAAGCCAGTCAAAAGCCATTGACAACAGCCTGTCTGTTATCGACAACAACATAGCCACAATCTTGTCCGGATTCCCGAACCTCCCCCACGAGAATGTGCCTATCGGATCAGACGAGAGCGAAAACGTCGAGGTGCTAAAATACGGCGAGCCAAGGCAGTTCGATTTTGAAGTCAAAGCCCACTGGGATTTGGGGGTAGACTTGGGGATACTCGATTTCGAGAGGGCATCCAAGATAGCCGGCGCCCGCTTCTCAATGTGGACAGGTTTGGGCGCCAAGCTTGAGCGCGCCTTGATAAATTTCATGTTGGCATTGCATACCGACACAGGCAAGTACATGGAAATAATACCGCCGTTTATGGTAAACCGCTCGTCGCTATTCAACACTGGCCAGCTTCCGAAGTTCGAGGAAGATGCATTCAATATCAAGAACAACGACTATTTCATGATACCCACTGCAGAAGTCCCGTTGACAAACTTCCATTCCGGGGAGATTATCCCTGACGGGAGCTTGCCAATCTGCTACACCGCATATTCTCCATGTTTCAGGGCAGAAGCGGGCAGCGCAGGCAGGGACACCAGGGGCCTCATACGCAACCACCAATTTGACAAAGTCGAGTTGGTTAAATTATCAGAGCAAGAAACATCTTATGAGGAGTTGGAGGACATGCTCCTTTCCGCACAGCAAGTGCTAAAAGACTTGGAGCTGCCTTACCGGATTATTGAGCTTTGCACTGGTGATTTGGGGTTTTCTGCAGCCAAGACTTATGATATAGAGGTGTGGATGCCCAGCTATAACCGCTACGTAGAGATAAGCTCTTGCTCGAATTGCGAAGACTTCCAGTCCAGGCGCGCAAATATCCGCTACAGGGACAAAGAGGGCAAACTCTCCTTTGTTCACACTCTCAACGGCTCTGCCCTTGCTGTAGGGCGGACCTTCGCCGCTTTGCTGGAAAACTGGCAAGATGAGAACGGAAATGTAGCAATTCCAGAAAAGCTCCGCCCGTTCTTTGGCGGCATTGAATTGATAACACCACAACAGTAAACGATTGCTATATTTGGAATTGAGAGCTTGATTTAGAGGATAACAGAAAAAAAATATATTAAGCATAGGAGCGGTGCGGCGATGGCTGCACCGTTCCTATGCTAATCGGCTGGCCTGATTGTATCGCCAAAACAAGGCGGAGCCGCGGCCATGCTTAGCGATGTAGTTGCGCTTAGTACTGTTTGCAGTTTTAGACCAGCTCCTCTCCCGTTTTGGTTGCAATCCGCGTTTGAATTCTGGCAAAACAACCATCCCCTCTTTTGGGTATGTTTCGTTATAATGCATACTCAAATAAAGAGCAACTTGTTTTTGGCTAAATTGAGGCATTTTTATAATTCTCGAGCCCAAATAGAGTAGTTTTATGCTTTGGGTCGCCTTTATCCGATTCTCTGGCTTGAATGCCTTTTCGTGACATAATTCCCGCTTTCTAATTTGAGGCTGAGCTTTCCCCTTGAATTCTTCAATAAAATATCACACCTTAGGGAAAAAATACTTACAAATTATTGTTATTCGATAATTATTAGTTTATACTGTATCCAAATTATCGAATAACAATAATTTGGAGGCAGCTATGAAGCAAAAAATACTTGTGGGATTCCTGAGCGTTGAAGCGTTGGCTTGTATATTGTTTTGCATTTTACAAACATCATTCACTAGAGTTTTTTCTGCTGCGATGGCTTTTCCCTTTGAACAGATTGGGATGGGGCTGCGTTTGCTCTCGTTGTCAAGCTGGTTTGGGAATGCAGTGGCTTTCGTTGTTTATTTCGCGACAAGCCTATCTCCCGCCGCCGCATTGCTGGTTTTGGGCAAAAAGCGCAAACTATATGCAGAAGATGGATTGTTGGTGGCGCTTAGCGCCGTGCTCTTTGCCGTTTTGTACATCATGATAAATCCCGGAATCATAGGCGCATTGGCAAGCGGGGCAAACGGGGTGTCTGTCGGCAAACCGGTATTGGGAGCCGTGGTGTACTCGATGCTTTGCGGATATCTCATCTTGCGGGCATTGCGGCTATTTTCTATTGGCGGGACTGGCCAGCTTCTTGGCTATATGTCATCAATGCTCAAGTTGCTCAGCGCGGTTTTTGTCTACCTGATTTTTGGTTCTTGCTTTAACGAGCTGCTGGATTCCTTAACGGCGTTGCGGGCAGGAAACATTGGGAATGAGCAATTTTTGGGAGCAAGTTATGTTTTCCTTGCTCTGCAATTTGTTGTCGGCGTTTTGCCTTTTGTTTATAACGTGCTTATAGCGTTCGCGGCGCTAGGGCTATTGGAAGAAATGCGGATAGAACACTATTCTGCTGGAACAGTGGCAGCGGCAGGGCGAATATCCCGCATTTGCGCGGCGGCCTTGGTGGCGACAGTGATCGCAAATATTAGCTTCAACTTGCTTCAACTCGTTTTCGCAAAATCACTGATGGTTATCACAACTATGGTGCAAATTCCGGTATTCTCAATCACATTTGTGCTTGCAGCGTTGTTGTTTGCAAGGCTTGCCACAGAGAATAAGCAACTCAAAGACGATAACGATATGTTTATATAGAGGCGTGCTATGGCTATACGGGTATATCTTGAAGATATTTTGAAAGACAGGAAAATGACCTCAAAAGAATTATGCGCACTTGTTGGCATAACAGAAGCCAATCTATCAATCCTAAGAAGCGGAAAAGCAAAAGGCGTCAGGTTTGGGACGATAAACAAAATTTGTTGGCACTTAGGCTGTGATGTAGGCGATATTTTAAAATTTGACGGAAGTCTGGAGGGCAACGATGATTAAGCGTAAAATAATGGTTGCTGCATGCTGTGTATTGATTTTATGCGCTCTTGCAGGGTGCCAGCTTGCAAAAGAGGGCGCTGGCTCAAACTCATATGAGGATAGGATGATTGGTGTTCTTGTCACAACTGAGCCTCTTGACGTGTTCGGCTTTGAAGGTTATGTAAATAACAACTTGAGTTTTCCAAGCGGCAAAGGAAGTGACACGAATAAATATCAAGGCCGGCTCTACGCTGTAGTTGTTCCCAGTACAGATACAAACGAGGAAACGGGCAAGTCAGTATTTGGACATGAATATGTATTTGGAAATACCGATGGCATTCAATATTTTGTGCCAACTATTCAACTAAGAGGCGCAGATAGTTATATTGCAACGGTGTTAGACCCTGCTTTCAGCGACGGGCATAAAAACACTAGTGTTGGTAATGATGAACATAGCATGTCTATTGAAGCAACGCTTTTTATCGCTCCATCAAACAAGGATCACATTTACTATTTTAACCCTATATACCAGGATGCAAACGGAAGTGTTTATGCCGTTTCGAATTATGGGCTTTCGGTTTCGGGGAAGGACACGGAAGGCTTTGCCATGATGCAAACAATGGATCAAACAATAACAATAACGGAAAACAGAAAGGCAAAGAAGGAAAGCATATCTATAAAAATCTCAGTGAGCATAATGTTTGCACCAGAAAAAATTGCCATTGTGCAAATGGACTCAGATAACGCGCCAATATCCCAAACGGAATTCGAGCCTGGGAAAATGCCAAAAGATTTTTCGTTGGAAACGGGCACAGCCTACTTCATTGTAGAGACGCACAAGTGGGATGATGAAGGAAGCACGACAATCCATCGTGAAATATATGGCAGAGACGTTGAAAATATTGAAACTTTCTTTGCCAGGGAAGATGGTGTTTGCATGAAACATGCGACACAAATTACTGCGTTTTAATTATAATAATCCAATGGACCTTGGAACCTTTAGACAGTATTGGGAATACTAAAACACACTGTGCTTGTCGAAATATTTGAAGTATTACGCCATCTCTCAACAAAATTCTTATATGTGCATACGCAAAACGGCAGGCCAGGTTTAGGTTATTTCCGATATTGGGCGAGTGTTTAGAGGAGGCGCCAGGTGTTTTGATAAATAAATCTATTAATATTTCCTGGGAAATATTATACTCTATTCCCAGACACCCGTATAAAAATGGCTGGATTGTGCAGCAAATCTTTCTTCTTGTTTAAGTTTGCTGCTTCCATCACAATGCTCTCTTCTAAAAAATCAGTTCAGCAAAATCCAAAACCGTTTTAGCAGCAACACCGATTGGTTTTTGGAAGCATGGGGCCAATACCGCTTCTGAGCTTCAAGGCTTATAATCGGCTTATCTTCCTGATGCATGCCGTAGCTTTGGATCCATCCGGTCTCTTAGCCAATCCCCGATCAAGGAGACTTGCAGCGATAAAAGAACGATGACGAGGCTGGGCATAATGGCTAGCCACCATTGGCTGATTAAATAATCCCTTCCGTTATTTACCATGATCCCAAGCGAGGTTAGAGGCGGCTGGATGCCAAGGCCAAGAAATGACAGGGAGCTTTCCAGCAAAATGCATCCCGCAAGCGATAAAGTGCCCTCGACGATAACTACAGAAGCGATGTTTTTCAGCACATGTTTAAAGATTATGTCAATATTGGATGCGCCGAAAAGCCTGCTGCTTTCAATATACTTGCTCTGTCTGAGCTGTATGACTTGCCCTCTCGTTATTCGCGCGATACCCGACCAGCAGGAGATGATGATTGTCAGGATGATGGAAAAGGACCCTGGGCCTATCGTAGAAGCCAAAACGATGCCGATGAGCATCATGGGGATGGCTTGCCTGCATTCGATGAGAAACATGACAACTATATCTGCAATGCCGCCAAACATCCCTGCAACTGCGCCCAAGAACACACCCAGCACCAGGGAAAAAAACATTCCTGTCATGGATATTGCCAATGAGGTGCGTGTCGCATAGATGATGCGGATTAATATATCCCGGCCCAAGGAATCAGTTCCGAGCAAGTAGGGGGAATCGCTGTCTACAAACCGGGGATTAGCTAAGCGATCCCCCAAACTGACTTTTGCCAAGTCAATTGGAAATAATAGCGGCGCTGCAAAGGCTATGGCAACGATGGCTAAAAAGGAAATCGCCAGCAATAGGATAGACAGTTTACCTTCTTTCCGCAAGCGGCACAGCTTGGGAATGATAGCGTTGAACATGAAAATCCCCTCCTTTTTTTAGTTGGTTGCCCATTCGCCATCCCGTATCCGTGGATCGAGCGCGGCATAGGAAAGATCGACCAAAAGGTTTACGAATGTAAAGGTGGCAATCATTATAAATACACAGTATTGAAGCAGTGGAAAATCCCTCGTTTGGGCAGCGGTGACGCTAAGGGTGCCGATGCCTGGGAGGGAAAAAACCGATTCGACTACAAACGCGCCTCCAACAAGTGTGACAATCTGCCCGCCTAAAACTGTCACAACTGGAAACAGCGCATTGCGAAGCCCATGTTTAATGATGACAGCGCTTTCGCTAATGCCCTTCATACGCGCCACGTCGATGTATTCCTGGCTCAAGGTATCCAACATGGCGCTGCGCGTCAGCCTGGATATGCTGGCAATCGGGCCTATGGAAAGGGAGATAAAAGGAAGGACATAATGCCGAAAGCTGCCGATGTTTCCGCTGGGGAGCCATTTCAGCTTCAAGCAAAACAAAAAAATCAATAAAACTGCAAAGACAAAATTCGGTATGGTGCATCCAACAATGGTGAAAAAGCGGATGGCCTTGTCAACCAGCTTGTCGTGCTTGACTGCCGCGACAACACCAAACAGAATGCCAATAGCAGACGTGGCGACGATTACAACACTTTGCAAAGCCATCGTCGGGCCAAGGCGCTGCAAAAACAAATCGGCAACCGGCCGCCTGTGGTAGTAGCTCATTCCCATGTCTCCTCTTACCAAGCCAGACAAAGTCCGCATATATTGCTCCCAAAGGGGCAAATCCAAATGCAGGCTTGAAGCCACGGTCTCATAAGATTCTTTCGTCGCAAATTCCCCCAATATCCACTTTACAGGGTCGCCAGTCAATCGGGAGAGGAAGAAAACAAGGCTCCAAACCAGCCAAATGGTTGCAAGCGCCCTTATTGTCCGTACAACAACATAACGTATCATCTAACTATCCTTTCGCGCCATAGTCTGCACATCGTGGCAAGCGACATAATGCCCAGTGTTGACCGGCAACATATCCGGCCTTTGGTCGTAGCACAGGGCACAAGCCCGCTCACACCGGTCTTGGAACAAACAGCCTGGCTTTTCCTGTGCAGCGCGTGACGCCTCTCCTGAAAGAATGGCTTTTTTTTGCTTTTTAGCAGGATCGGCATTGGGGATGGCGGCTATGAGCGCTTTTGTGTATGGATGCTGCGTGTTTGCAAACAGGTCATGTTTTGTGGCAGTTTCCACGATCTGCCCAAGGTACATCACGATAATCCGGTCACTAATATGATGGATTACGCTCATATCGTGGGAGATGACCAGGTAAGCAAGGCTCTTTTCGCTTTGAAGTTTTTTTAGAAGGTTTAGTATCTGCGCCTGGATGGAAACATCCAGTGAAGAAACTGGTTCGTCGCATATCAGCAGCTTGGGTGACAGCACCAGCGAGCGGAGGATGCAGATGCGTTGGATTTGCCCTCCGGAGAACTCATGGGGGTATTTGGACAGCGAGTCCTCTGTAAAACCCATCGTTTCTAGCAAAGGCATGATGATTTTTTCCGCTTGGGAGCGCTTCATATTGGATTGGATGCGCAGTGGCTCCTCCAATATGCCCCAAAGGTCCATACGGGGATCAACTGAGGCATACGGATCCTGGTAGATCATCTGGATGCTCTTTCTCATATCGCGTCCCATTTTTGCATGCACAGAGGAGCCGTGGAAAAGAATCTCGCCTTCTGTGGCTTGCTCCAATCCTGCGATTAAACGTGCCAGCGTAGTTTTCCCGCATCCGGATTCTCCAATGATGCCAACGCTCTCCCCTTCTTCCATTCTGAAAGACACATCATCCACAGCATAGAAAAAGCGGCTTTTTGTCGAGAAACCCCGTTTGATAGGGAAACGCTTCTTAACATGGCTCACTTCCAACAAAGGCTGCCCACTCATCGCGCTTCCTCCTGTAGCCTGCGTATATTTACATTATGGCAACGCACAAAATGGTTTTCTTTGAACTCTTCCAGCCCAGGCTCCCTTTGCCCGCAATCAGGCGTGGCAATGGGGCAGCGGTGCAAAAAGCGGCATTCGCCCGGCTCGAAATGCTTGGGCACCGTGCCGGGGATGACATGCAACTCTTCCTTTTCTTCTTCAATGCTGGGCATACAAGCCATCAAACCTTGGGTATAGGGGTGGAGCGGCTCGCTAAAGATATCTGCAGAAAACCCGTCCTCTACAATCACCCCGCCGTACATCACGGCAACCCGGTTGCACATCTGCGCTACGATCCCCATATTGTGCGTAATCAGCAGAATGCTCATATCGCGCTGTTTGCGTATGTCATCGATTTCCTTCAGTATCTGCTCCTGTACGCTGACATCCAATGCCGTTGTGGGCTCGTCAGCAATCAGCAGTTTGGGATCGTTGGCAAGCGCGATGGCAATGACCACCCTCTGCTGCATTCCCCCAGAAAGCTGGTGTGGATAGCTTTGCATGCGCTGGGCGGGATCTGGTATCTTCACCAGCTCTAAAAGAGAAATCGCCTTGTCCATCGCCTGCTTTCTGGGCAAGCGCGTATGCGCCTGAATTGCTTCGAGCAGTTGCTTGCCAATGCTCACAACCGGGTTGAGGGAAGTCATGGGGTTTTGGAACACCATGCCTATTTTTAAGCCGCGTACAGCGCGCATTTGCCTTGGGTTTAATTTGACAAGGTCATTGCCTTCAAAAAGGATCTCGCCTTGTTCGATATATGCGTACGAGGGATCAATAATACGGGCTATGGAGCGGGCTACGGTGCTTTTACCGCAGCCCGACTCGCCGACAAGGGCATAAAAATCGCCTTGCCTAATGTGAAGATCCACTCCGTCAACCGCTCGCACGACCTGGTTTTGCGCATGGTAGCAGGTGTGGAGATTGCGGATCTCCAGTAGGTTGACCATCATTCAGCCCAGAGGACGTCGGCATCAAAAACAATATCGGTGTATTCACCTAAGTCAAAATGCAGCCCATCCCGCACGCCAGTATACCTTTCCCAAGTGTACAACGGAACCATGGGCATGATATCGTCAAATATTGATAACACCCTGGCCGCTATTTCCTTTCTTCTCCCGACATCCATCGTAGAGCGGTATTCTGCCATAAGGTCCATGTATTCCTGTGGGATATCTTCTTCACTCCAAGCGTGGTTCAGCCACGATATTCCACGGGTTAAAACAGCCCCCAACACACCGTCGTGGTTGTTAAATCGCGAGCTGGTAGCTACAAATGAAACGTCTGCAAACGGGTTGAACGCCCAATTTGGATCCAGCACAAGGAAGGAATTTACACCCAGATGCTCCGACCACATGCCCATGATGGCTTGCAACACATCCTGGGCCATTGCATAGTGGCCAGGCCTTATGCGGATTTCGATAGGCTCGCCGTTATATCCTGATTTGGCCAAATATTCCTTTGCAACTTCCACATCGTAGGCCAGCATCCCCTCGTATTCCTCGACCAACAGTTCATTGTAGTTTTTAAACTGCACCCCAAAGGGAACATAGGAGCCAGCTCCCCAAAATGTCTTTACCAGCAGCTCCCTATCTATGGATCGCGCAAGAGCTTGCCTAAAATCCCTATTCCCAGTAGGCCCGTCGGAAGAGACATTAAACCAAACGTGTTGTATGGTGTGGTTGGGAAGCTCGAAAAGCTTGATCCCGGGTGTATTCGCTACCGTGCTTCTCAAATCCCCCGGCACATCAAACATAATGTCTATCTCTCCGTTTACCAGCGCAGTGTATCGCGAGGCTGTTTCGGAATACAGCAAGTATTCGATGGTTTTGACATTAGGCGCCTCCCCCCAATATCCGTCGTAGCGCTCTATAACAATGCGTTCAGGAGATACGCTTTTTAGGGCGAAAGCTCCTGTGCCGATAGGCGCCAACAGGTACGCGTCGTATCCGACCTCCTCAATGTACTGTTTGGAGCACACTGCAATGCAGGTTAGGTCCATAAGCCTGTTTTCAAACGATATATCAACGATATTGGTCTTGATCTGGATGGTAAGCCTGTCTATGATATCCACTGACTCAATCATGCCCAAGGAAGTTTTCGCTGATGTGGTCCCAACCATTTCTGCGGCTTGAATGCGATCCCAGGTAAACTTTACGTCTTCCGCAGAAAAAGGATAGCCGTTATGGAAGGTGACGCCGTCCCTGAGCTTTAATTGTATCGTTTGATCGTCAAGCCATTCCCAAGACTCCGCAAGCCTGCCCACAATGTTGTTTTCTTTGTCTATTTTCAGCAAAGCGTCGAACATATTCCCGCCTACCCGGGCGCCCTGGTTGTTTGAGTTGTTGAGCAGGTCAATGGCGGCATAGTCAGGTATCATGGGCATGCCGACTTTCAATACCTCAATCTCTTTTGAATTGGAAGGCGTTGTGGTTGTAGGTTTGTTTCCGCCGCAAGAGCTCAGCAAAATGCTTAGCGCCAGCAAAAACACTGTTATATGCACTGCCATGCGTTTTCTTTGTGTACTGTTCATGGATTTCCTCCTGGCAATATTGCTATTTTTTGTCTGTCTCGTGCTGTTTTAATCTGGAATTCTGGCTAAAGCGGTGATAGCCTCACACATTCGTTCGGTATATGGGGCAAGCGAATCGCGCATGTGTACCGGATGCGCGATAGAACATGTAGCCCTCATCCAAGGCGGTTTTGAAAAGGCGCAGATTGGCTTCCCTGATAATTGAGCCAATCCAGCTCGGCGCATTCGTTTCAATTCCCTCGCCTGCTTGTCCCAAATGGCACAAAACGTTGCGAAGCAACGTTTCCTGCGTTCGCATGCGCGCGCTCATGTTTCTATGTGGTCTTTGTCCCGTTTATATGCCAAACTCCAGTTGAGATGCGCAACGATGATTATTCAAGTCTAGTTCTAGCATACAAAACTCTTCTAAGGGTGAGTGATGCGGTTCTATTCCTAGTTTGTCACCAAACGCAGAAATCCTTTCACATTCAAACAGCATTCACATCAACATCCTCCGGCATGGGGAGAAGCTGTTTCATATACGTTAAATCCATACTCCGCAAAAACTCGGGGCAAGCATGCGAGAATCCCAAAAGTGGCGAGCGGCATTAACAATGAAATACCCTTAGTTTTTGGCGAAATCAATGATGCGGTTGGCAGTGATTTGCGTATCAAGGACTTCAACCAGTTTTATGCTGGGCAGCGGGGGCGCATAAGAATGAAGATGCAGGCCATGGTTTAGGGGAAACGGCTCAAGACTAATGTTTTTCACCTTTCATAGATAATTTAATGGCGTCTTGCACCAGCTTGACCATTCTTGGCTATGCGAACTGATCGTCTCTGCAGAGTCTCATATACATATATAGAATAACATGTGAAGAATATAATTTCTATATTTGGTTGCGAAATATGAGATTAAATGTATTGAAAATGTATTGAAAAGCAGTTGTGCGCTATTAATTTTATTGTATGAAAAATCCAAAGGCAGTTCTGGTATGGAAGGCTATTTGTACGCCATTTCCCGTTTATGGACTATTTTCTTGAAATTCTGTATTGATATTGGCAATTATCGAAGGAAATACATAAAATACTCAGATAAGCATAAACAAAGTTGTAGCAGCCAATGCATAGATGCATTCCATTATAGAATCGCTGCCACTCTTGCATCATGTCCATAGCAATATTTTCAAAAACATTAAAACATTAGCTATCAGGTGTGCCACGAATAATTAGCATCTATACTTTGAGCAGACGATTTGCGCTCGTTCGAAGTCTCCCTAAATCTTAGGTGGATTGCAAAAACTTGGCATCGTATTTCCCACAGAATCCGCCCTTGCAAAGTCATGATTTTGTTATATACAACTGCTTATTGCGGAAAACGGCGGTAAAATAAGGAGTTTTTTTGATAATGTGTAGAATCTTCGTGAAGAGCTAATATTTTTCAACCCAAACAAGAAATTCGGGCAAAGCAATTTCTGACAATTCTTTTCTTTCCGGGGAAAACATCCTCCTTCAACAAAAACCCCGCGCTGACGCTGAAATAGGCATAATCGTAAAAACTGTCGGGAAGGCAATAACGGGCATTGAAGATCTCTCCCATAGCCGTATAACGGGTGGTCCAAATTCCCTGGTAAAATAAATGCACGGGCATATCAATATCCGCCATCAACTCTTAAAGCAGGTTGGTTTTTAGGATAAAACCGTATTGTTTTGGGATTTTGCTTCTTTGGTTCAAGACAATCATTATTATCACCCTTAATAATGCCGGAAAATATAAAAGCTGCTCGATGTATAGAAGTGGGCGCGGCCATGCTTATGCGGAAAGCGGATACCAGAAAAGCACTTGCTCACTGTTTTGGGAAAAAAATCAGCCGGGGGCAAATATGATTTTCTCTGCCAAAGGCAAAACAAGTATTTCATCGCCCCAAGGTAATGATAGGCTCAATTCATTGCTGCTTGTCATTTTAGGCGACATGAAATCAAACTCTTTGTTTAGAAAACACCAATCACCTTTTGAATAAACATGGATTACATGGCTGCTCATTCCTTTTTTCTCAATATCTACAATATTAACATGTCCAAAAGTGATATATGAACGGCCATTTTTATCTTTTGCAATAAAATCTTCTATGTCATATTCTTCATAAGACGAGCAAATATCAGGCAATCCTTGAACCAGCAGTTTTTCATCCTTAGAGAAAGTGTAACTTGCGCCTTCCCCAAGAAGATAACCAGATTTGTAGATTATATCTAGTTTATCGTTTACGCTAAATAGAATAAAAGCTTCTTCACTTTGCCCTGAGTAGTATAAGAACAATAAATATAAATTAGAAGGCGATAAATATAATGACCCGCCGCCATAACCGGCTGTTGGATAAGGAACAGGAAAACAGAATAATTGCTTTTCAGCAAAAAAAATTGATATAGAAAGCTCATTTTCATCAAGTTTTATTTCCCTGCTGTCCTTTAGGTTTATATGATGAATGCAGGTAAGAGAATTTGCTTCATTGTCCATATATTTGTCCTTTAATCTCGACTAGTTATAATATAATTGAATAATTTCATATCGCAAGTATAACAAAAAACATGGACGGTTTCCCACAAAAATAAGCAATTTCACCTTGCCCCTTTCTTGGTAAGCTTAGGTAAATCTGAGTAGGCTTCAACTGTGAAACCTGATAATCAAGTTGTTTTTAGTATCCCAATTGCTTGTTGAAAATTCCCAAAATCCAGTTTTTTTGCTTTGCTTATGTCAGCGGACTCTTGCTAGAAAAAAGAGCTAACTGGTCAAAAACTACCATAAACATGGTTTTTTTGTCACATATACCACAAAAGCAAATAAAATATTTAGAAGAAAATTTTTTGGGGGTAACTAAAATAGATAATATAAACAACCTCGAATTTGCAGAAGCAGCCGGTTTTGGATTTCCAGGCGCTGGGATGCCTGGCTTTGGTTTTGGAATGCCCGGCTTCGGGTTTCATTTGCCGACTAATATGACTGATTGGGCTTTTAGGGTTCAGTTAGCCATATGGGCTCAAGGCGCACAAAAATTCAATTGGCTTTGGGGCAACCATGGCTTTTGGAATGGTTGGGCGAACCCAGGTGGCTGTGGCTGGGGCGGTTGGAATCCGGAAGGATGGCCGGGATTCCCTGGCGGGCCGGGCGGCTCTTGGCCGGGATTCCCCGGAGGACCTGGATTTCCTGGAGGCCCGGGATTCCCTGGCGGACCAGGTTTTCCAGGCTACCCAGGCGGTTCTTGGCCTGGATGGCCTGGTGGGCAATTTCCAATGCCCAGGAGTGAATAGCGCCTGGTTTTAGCAGGTTGTGCATAAACGTAACAAATTGCGAATAAAAGCTGCGGCATCAGCCTACTCTCAGCATGGGCTAAAAACAGGCTCCGGGAACCACAAGTATCTGGTTCCCGGAGCCTGTTTTTGCAATACGTAACAATTAACCGTCTTCTGGTGGTCCCGGCAAGCTTTTTTCAAGCCATTGGCTGGCTGTTTCCGGCTCCCCCAAGCTTGAGTAGGCTTGGGCAAGGACACCAGCAATCTCAGCTGTTGCGGCGTCTCTAGCCCCAAGGCGCCCTTCTTGCGCCGTGTATGCTTTTTCTAGCCAAGCAACCCCTTGCCGGCTCTCATACAGGTCAAGGTAAGCCTTTCCGATGTTGGCTAATGGGGCAGCGCTGTTAAATTGGTCTTCGCCTTCTAGCGATTCATACAAAGAGAGCTCTTTTTCAAAAAAGCCGATTGCAGCCCTATGCTCCCCCTTTGCCCTTAGAATAGCGCCAATGCTTCCATAAGCGGTAGCAGTGGCAATATGGTTGCCAATAGAAGCTTCCCATATTGCGGCAGCCCTCTCCAGCCAAATAAGGGCATTGTCGAGCTCTTCCATCAGATAGTACGCAACAGCGATTTCATTGCAAATGCCTGCTATTTCCGGGTGCCCGGCGCCAAGATTTCCTTCTTTGATAACCAGCGCCTTAAAAAGCCACTCAAGGGTTCTCTCGCAGTCGCCTTGGTTTAAGTAGAAGGAAGCCATATCGCTGTAGCTTTTTGCTGTATCCATATGGCCAGTCCCCAAAGCCTGCTCCCTCAAGGCTACTACCATCTCGAACCAATGGTAGGCGTTGTCCTTGTTTCCTAACAATAAATGCATGCTGGCGATGTTGCCATAGGATATTGCAAGATCCACATGGCCCTCGCCCAAAGCAGCTGTTCTAATTTCAAGGCCTTTTTCGTACCATTCCAGAGCCTTTTGGTGGTCATCTAGATGCTCCACATATATATAGCCTAAATTGTCGCAGGTTGTAGCGTTTTCAACACAGTTTATGCCCATTACGTCGCTCAGTATGGCAAATGACCTCTCAAAGCACTCGATCGCCTCATCGTGGCGCCCAGCCTTGACGTATGCAAACGCAAGCCTGTCAAGGGTTATCCCTGCCTCAAAACTTGATTCCCCTAGAGTCTCGTTGTAGATCTCAAATCCAGTTTTTAGATGCTCCATGCCTTTGCCAAGCTCCCCTGTGGAAACCAGCGCATTGCCAATGTTGGAATAGGCTTTTGCTGTTTCCGGATGCAATGGCGGCATTGCGCTCTGGCAGATAGCCAATGCCTTCCTATGCCAATCCAATGCTTCATGGCATTTCCCCTGCGCTTCATACGCAGTTCCGATGCCTGAGCATATGCTGGCAGTGTCGGGATGCCCTACCCCATGGATCCTTTCGGTGATGTCAAGAGCGCCCATCAGCTCCTCTAGCGCATCGCCTGCTTCCCCTTGGCTAATGCGCTTCATTGCTAAATCCCTGGCAGCCAAAGCCCTGGTGGCCCATGTGGCCATAGTGCCGAAGTCAAACATGCCGGCATAAGCCGCAGAAATGTCAATACATGTTGAAGCAGTCTCGTAGTGCCCTTCACCAAAAGTTTTTTCCCGGATAGCCAGGGCTTTAGCCAGCCATTCCAAAGCTGTGTCATACAGCCCGAGCGCAACATGCAGGTTCCCTATGCTTGCATATACGCTTGCTGTGCCCGGATGGCTGGCGCCAAGTGTCTTTTCCCTGATTTCCATGGCTTTGGTATACCAGGCAAGGGCTTCGTCCGCCTCTTCCAAATATCCATAAACATTCCCGGCAATGGCGCATGCAGTAGCAGTGTCTTGGTGCCACGGGCCTAAAGCTGCTTCTGTCTTGGTGAATGATTTGCGGGCAAAAACAGGAGCTTCGGCAACCTTGCCGTTTTTCATTAGTGACATTGCAATCCCTGACAACAACAGCCCGTGGCCATTGCCTTCAATAGAGAACGTCCTGCGGTCCAAAAGTTTCTCCAAGGCAAGGGCATGGGTGAGCAAAAGGCCTGCCGCTTCCCCTGCATTGCCCAAGGCTTCAAATAATGACTTGGCAAGCTTGCCTGCCAGCTCAGGAGAAGCAGGGGCGTATTCCCGGATAAAAGTTGAAACCTGCCCTTCCATATAGTAGCTGGTTGCCTCCCCATCTGCGGCAAGCCACTGTCCCTTTGCCAGCTCTGCAAGAACCCCCTTTAGATTGTCGTTGCCAAACAATTCCCCAATTGCCCCAATTGGCAAGGGATCCGGCGCAAGCAGGGAGAAAAGCTGCAGTATCTCCAATAATTTAGGTTTGCTCCTTAATTGGCTATCGTTGAAGCGCTTGGCCATATTTTGCTCTGCAATCGTCTTCCACTTTTGGTTGTCTGACATTGGCGTGGCTCCTTACTTTTAAGTTTGATTCTCTAATATCTAGACCTGGAGGCTAACAAAGCCCTTTGGCGCCATTTGACAGCCAAATTTGGCTCTTTAGTGTTCTCGTAGGCTTTTGCGATAAGCTCGCATACAAGCGCATGGGTTTCATCCCCTTGGGGACCTCCAACTTTCTCTAGTATTGCCAGAGACTTTTTCAGCCAAACTAAACTCTCTACGTAGTTTTCAGCATGGTTATATTGATCGCTGATATTAATGCAGTCCATAGCTAATTCAAAACTTTCTTTGTCAGGGCTGTAGATTTCAAATGCCCGCGCCAGCCATTCGGCTGCTTTGGCATGGTTGCCTGATGTTGCTTGCAGCGATGCAATGGCTTTGCAGGCGTCACTGGCATCACCAATGTTTTCATCATTGGATTGTATGAACTCTAAAGCCCGCTCCATCCATTCAATGGCGGTGGCAAAATCCTCGGCATATGCGAATTCGTTGGAGATTCTGGCACACAAAAATCCGGCGTCTGAATCAGTGTACTCAGCTGAGGCTTGTGCGAATTCAAGGGCTTTTACTAAGCTGTCAATAGCTTTGCTGTAGTCTTTGCTGCTGCTGTATACTGAAGCGATGTTAGATAGGGCCATATAAGTATATTGGTCTTCGCCAGCCAACACGCTTTCCGCAATGCCAAGCGCTTTTTCCAGCCATTCCAATGCGTCAGGGTATTTCTCCAAACGGGTGTAAACGACACCTATCTGGTTGCAGGATATAGCAATGAAGCTATTCTCCTCCCCTTTAGCAGCCTTCAAGGCTTCATGCTCTTTAAGGAGCCATTCCAGGCCTTTGTCATATTTGCCTTGGCTTATGCAAAGGCTGATGACATCCCTGTATAGCGTCAAGTTGTCCACATGATCAGGGCCAAGGGTGTTTACAAAAGCCCGGAGGGAAATCTCAAGCCACCCTAGGGCAAGCTCATGCTTGTCTTGGTTCATGTATGCTATCCCTGTGCTCCTGGCAGCATTGGCAGTGTCGAGATTGTCCCTTCCAAATGCTTCCCTGAGCATTTCAAAGGACTTCTCAAACCAATCTGCAGATGTTTCATGGTCATGGAGGATCCCGTGCATAAAGCCCACGTCTTGGGCTACAACCGCAAGCTTGTCAACAGGGTAGGTGTCGCCTAATGCCTCCAAAATTTCATAGGCAGCCAGCATGTTGTCCAAAGAAGCTTGGTAGTCCTCTTTCTTGTTGTATGCCCTGGCAGTGTAGAGCAGGCACATGGCTACTTCTTCGCTATTGGCCCCTTTCTCTGGCTTGAAGCTCTCTATTGACCTGGCCAAGTACTCGATGGCATTGTCGAAGTCTTCTAGAGCCATATAGGCGTCAGCTACCCCCTGGGCGGACAAAGCGCTCTCAATATCGCCTACGCTTAGCTTTTCTCTAATGCCATATGATTCTAAATGGCTATCTAGCGCACTTGGATATTGGCCATTGATGAGGTAAAACTCGCCTAGGTTATATAGCGCAGCAGCTGTGGCTACGTGATCGCCTGAAAGGACATTCCTGCAAATTTCCACAGTCAAGAGCAGCCCTTCACGCTCCATCGCATATTCTTGCGGGTCATCATATGCAGTTTGAAGCTGTTTATTGGCGATCACATTCGCAAGGGCGCCAAGGCCTTTAGAGAACCACTCATTAAACTGTTCAGCTTCCTCTAAGTCGGCATAGGTTATTGCGGCGCTCATGCAGGCGGATATTGTGTTTGGATGGTCTAGCCCATGGAGCTTCTCCCTGGTGGCAAAGGCATCCAAAAAGAGCTCCAAAGCTTTCTGGTATTCCTTTGCGAATTTGTGCAATGCCCCAATGTCTTCTTTTAGCAGCGCCACATCCCCATGCTCCGGCCCGTAAGCCGCCTCAAAGACCGAAAGGGATTTGCTATACCATTCCATTGCCAAGCCAAGCTCACCCATTTCCCTGTAGCAAGACCCTATGCTATGCAAGGAGTCCGCTACGATAGGATCGGCCTCGCCATAAAGTTTTTCATTTGTTTCAAGCTCTTTGAAAAACCAGCCCAGCGCTTCGTTGGCTTTTTCGCTGGTGAAAAGCCTATAGCCAACAGAGTGGGCAAGCGCTGCAGCTGCGTTGCCGTCGAAGGCATGGCTGTCCCATATTGAAGCAACATGCGGGAGAATGGTGTCCAGGCTTGTTTTTTTGTTGTCAAGATCCCATAGAATGGATGCTAAAAAGTCTTTTAGCTGCTCGAAAGAAGGAGGCTGCTTTTCCCGCGCTTCCTTTCGGGCGCTTTGGGCAAGTGTAATCTGCCCGTCTTTTTTCTCTATAGCCCCCAAATTTTCCAGCTCCTCAATAGCAGCTTCATTGTCCAATTCAAGCCAGTCAAGGGCAGTTGTCTCACTGATGGGGCAATCGGCAAGCAGCGACAAAATGCCTATAAGCAATAACTGTTCGCTGTTTGCATTATCCAAGTTGGTGTTTTCCATAAACCATCCATTTTTGACGCAGGATGCCCCACGCTTAAGCTATGGGTAGCAATGCGCCATCTCCTTGTTCGAATAAATACTGTTTAAGGCCGCCCGCTAGGCGAAAAGTCCTTCGCATAGGTTGCCCAAGGTTTTATGCCTGCAGCCAGCCCCAAAAAAGCTGCCAACCGCAAGGCAGCAGGCTAGGGCTGCGGCCAAAATGAAGGCTAGGCTTGTTGGCGCTATGGCTGCGTTTGTAAAAAAGCATATTGCTTAATTGTACGTTATTTGATGTAATTAGTCTAGAAACATCGCAAAAAGAGTATGCAAACGGATTAGTTGATTCGCCATTGGTTGCGCACCTTTCTTGTAATGAAGGTGCAGATTGTTCTCTTGCAACCACAATTGTGCCTTTAGTTACGATACCGCAGGAAAATCTGGGAGTGTTTGAGAAAGTTGCCCTTGAGATATCAGGGGGCAGTGGCGGGATGTGCACAGCGAAGGTTTCAGTATCGGAAAAGCGGCTGGATGACCGAGCGCGGGTGTGCCCGGTGGTTATCGACCCCACTGTGACTGTCTTTGGGTTCGCGCCCCCGACACGTATGTCTCGGAAAAATACCCGAAAACAAACTACAACTCGGGCAGCAACAAAGGGTACTTGAAGACGGGGATTGGGAGCATCGACAACTTCAGGACCCGCCCGCTGTCACAGGCACGATCACAGGAGCTTACCTCAGGCTGCACAAGCAGAGCGGGTCGAATCCGGCTAGCAGTATGAAGGCATATAGGGTGCAGGCAATTGGAGCTCAAGCACGCTGACTTTTGCCAGCCAGCCATCGCCTGCACCAGCAAATCCGTCGCCCTCAGCAGTTGCGGAAAGCAACAGCTGGCACAAGATGGATGTCAAGCCGATCGTATCGTTGTGGGTGAAAAAATCTACACCAACTACGGGTTTATGGTGTCAGATGCATCATCAGCTGGAACCACATTCCAGTCCGCAGACGCTGGTGCCCCATACAGGCCTGGGCTTGTGATAACCTGCAGCGGCAATGGAGTAGGCGGGGGGAACCCGCAATACCCGTTTGCGCTGTTGCCTTGGCGGATGTCAAACTCTTCTATACAAAGTGGTATGGTATTATGGCACCGCCAAATACAGGAGCGAGGAACTGTGAATGCTTGTCCTGTTCAAGCCAAGCAGCCCGCATTGCTCCTTGATGCTGTAGCATTTATCTGTTTTGTCCAGCATTCCAAGACGCTCGCTGCGGCTAAATGTCGATGCCAGATTTTTTTTTGAGCCAAGCAAGCTTGCTTGACAATTTTCCGATTTGCGCGTAAAGCTCCTGTTTTTCAGTTCATGCGCGCGTTTGCTTTCGCCATTGGAATCTTCAAACACGGTGTGCAATTTCTTGACCGCTGTCGTTTTCCAGCGACTGGGCATATTGGGGTGTACTTCCAGCCTCCCGGCAATCTCGCCTAGGCTTTCCGCTTCCCGCAACACTTCAAGCACTGCTTCCGCTTTGTAGTCCGATGAGTAATTCTTTCTCATATTTTAGTTTGCCCAACCAACTAATAAATGCCCTTTTTCGTGCCTGAATTTCTTTAGAGATTATAATGCGCGGGGTCTGGCGCAGGCAATGCCAGCGAAAAGGAAGCGGTAATATTGCCAAGCCAGTTACGTAATTGACATCACAGACCCGAAGGCGGTCGCAGGGGCTCGCGACTATGTATTCGTTGGGCATGTCGAAAGACGGAAGGTGTCTATATGTATGAGTTGGTGTCGACAAGCGGCGAAACTATAGACTATTCCCCAGCCACCATTTACCGGGTCCGCGTGTTGAAAAACATCAAGGGGGAGCTCGTGGAGGATGAGCCTATCAAAATTCATAAAAGCGGCGCTGTAGTGGACGGTGTCCTGCGCATTTTCGAAGGGGACATTATACTGGAGGAGGACAACACCTACGTGTTATGCGCTATCTCAAGCACGCATCCTGATGATGGCTCAAGCGTGCTTGTTGTCAGCATTGGCAGCGCCGATTTAGTAGCCAAGGGAAAAACTGGCGCAGAGGCTGTCGATTCATCGGAAATAACCGCTAAGTGGGTTGATGCCTGCAGGGATGAAATCCCGTATTCCCGATCACAAAAGTGGTATCAGGTGTGGTACCAGCCGTCTATTTACGACAAAAATTACGTCAAGAAACCAACAGAAAATCGGCAATAAATGCCGCAGTAAGTTAATCATGGGGCTGTTGCGCCGATAGCAACAGCCCCAAAACATAAGAACTGACCTATGCAACTGAGAGCGAAAAGCATAGCAGTTTTTTTGTATTAAATGTATTAAAAATTATGGGAAAAAACAGATCCACATTCCGTTTTTGTTTATTACAGCCATGCCAATAGCGCTCAAGCACCTTTTGCCATACTTGGAAAAAATCAGGGTATTATCCAACAACAAGCAGCCATACGCCTGCCCTTTCCTGCCATTTTGTCGCATTTGGGATTTTGGCAAAACTCCCCGCTGGTTATAAAACAAGCCGCTCCAGCAGCAAAACCCAGCCGGCTTTATGTTGACTGTTTGAGCCTATTGCGCATGCAATGCAAGACCAAAACAGATTAGCAGGACTTGGGAAGGTAGCTGAAACATAATAAAAGACAAGCGATAGATTGCTCCCAATGCTTTGATAAACAAAATACCATAGCTATAATCGAGATATAGCCAATTACCAATTATAGGAGAGGCAAATGCATATTAATTCAAAAGAGGCAGAAAAACAAGCAATAGCAAACGCTGCCTTTGCAATGTGCGCAGCTATCAGGACAGCCCCAAAAGCGAGGGGGATCGACAATTTGGACAGCGCAGTCCTCTTTGGCGATGACAAATCCCGGATAAGCTCCCATATGAGAAGCATTGCCCAGTCATTGGGTGATGATGGAGAAATATTTGCCCGTGATGCAGCAAATGTGGATACTGCTGACGCCTTGTTGCTTGTCGGCGCACAAAAGAAAACAAGAGGCCTGGACAGCCTTTGCAATGAGTGCGGCTACCATAGCTGCCAAGCTTGCGAATCGGCAGGGGCGACTTGTGTGTTCACTTCTATTGATTTAGGCATCGCGCTGGGGTCTGCGGTGTCCTTGGCGGCAGATTTGCGCATTGATACCCGCATAATGTACACAGTTGGCAAAGCTGCTGCTGCGCTGGACATTTTGGGGGTATTCAGCCTAGTATTAGGCATCTCGATGTCTGTGTCGGGAAAATCCCCTTTCTTTGACAGGCAGTAGGCAAAACTAAGGAGCGCTAACCAACAGAGGCGCGAAATTCCGGATTTCTTAAAACTGTGGCTTCGCCATTTTAGTAATTATTGGCGCAGGCCTTGTATCCAATTTCCTATTCGTTTATCAAAACCGACGCATCTTCTTGAGAATATGGCATAATAATCATGTCAAGAGCGTATTAAAACTTAAAGGATCCCTGTGAGCATGGAACCAAATCCTCAAAATCCATCAAACATCGGCATTATTATGGACGGCAATGGCAGGTGGGCGCAATCGAGAAACCTCCCGAGAGCTGCCGGGCACAAGCGGGGCGCTGAAAATGTAAGGGAAGCTATAACTTGCGCTTCCTTGGCCAACGCAAAAAGCCTGTCACTATTCGCCTTCTCCACAGAAAATTGGAAAAGGCCTGCCAGCGAGGTTGACTATATAATGTCGCTTGTAGTCGAGTATTTAGCCAAAGAGATAGATGAGCTAAAAGAGAAAAATGTCGTGATAAAATTTATCGGGGATATTTCAGCATTGCCGATAAAATGCAGGAGTTCTATTGCCGATAGTGAAGAGAAGACTAAAGGCAACAGCGGCCTTGCTGTCAATATTGCGCTTAATTACGGAGCCCGCGCAGAGATAACAAGGGCGGCAAAACAGTTGGCTCAAGACGCCCTTGCCTCGAAGATAACTATCGGCAGCATTGGCGAGGAGTCGATATCAGCAAGGCTGTATGACAGCAGTGTGCCTGACCTTGATTTAGTTATCCGGACTGGAGCAGAAAAAAGGCTTTCAAATTTCATGCTCTGGCAAGCAGCTTACGCAGAAATATACTTTACAGATATCCTTTGGCCTGACTTTGGGCGCAATGAGTTTCGAGACGCTATCCTGTTTTACCAAGGAAGGCAAAGGCGTTATGGAGGTATTGATGAAGGATAGGATCATAACAGCGTTGATAGCCTTAGCTGTGTTTGTGCTGATCGCTTATTTCGGCAAATGGCCATTGCTGGCTTTGTTGCTGGTGTTGCATACAATTGCAGCAGTCGAGTACAGCTCAGTTGTTGCGCCAAAACAAAAAAATAAAATGGCAGCTGTTTTTATTGTGTTGGGCACATCCCTTTTAGCGATTGGGGCATTTTATCCAGAGAACCTTATGGTAGCTTTTGTCGTATGCCTATTGGTCCTTGCTGCAAGGGAAATCCTAAGCGCAGACAGAAACGCCTCTCTTTTCGCCTTTCTCGTCTGGGGGTTTATAGATTTATCACTATTCTCATCTCTTGCAATACGGCTTCTTTTCACAGAAGGCGGATTTGCGGTGCTTATGGCAAGCCTCTTGTCTACTGTGGCTTGCGACACTTTTGCCCTGCTTGGAGGCATGTTGTTTGGCAAGACGCCTCTTAACCCAATAAGCCCTAAAAAAACAGTAGAAGGGTCTGTTTCCGGTTTTATCTTCGCCACATTGGCCTTCTCGGCAGCAGGGATGCTGCGGACCCAATTAAAGCTGCAGATGCTGCCAATGTGGACATTTGTGCTTGCAGGCGCGCTCATTGGCGTAACTAGCCAATTTGGCGATTTGATGGCATCCCATGTAAAGAGGGCGTTTAATGTCAAAGACTACGGCTCATTGCTTCCCGGCCATGGCGGGGTGTTTGACCGGCTGGACTCAGTGCTGTTCACATTTGGGACAATATACGTATACTACACCTTTCTCGGGTTTATTTAACGGATTTCAGGCTTAAAATCTGAGCATAATTAATGTAATTAGGAGGCTAGTTCTTATATGAGCCTTGTGTTGGATATTTTAATTGCCCTGTTCATCTTTTCTGTGTTGATTTTTATCCACGAACTCGGGCATTTCGTAGCCGCTATCAAATGCGGCGTCAAGGTCCTTGAATTTGCCCTTGGCATGGGTCCAATAATATGGAGCAAGCAAACCTCCCTGACCAAGTACTCAATCAGGGCAATCCCTATGGGAGGGTTTTGCAGCATGCTCGGGGACGAGGATCCAGACAATTCCCAAATGGAAGGCAGCGTCTACGCAATCTCCCCATTGAAAAGAATGCTTATCATGGCGAGCGGGTCTATAATGAACTTTATTTCCGCATTCTTGATCTTTATGGCAATCTTTTCTATTACAGGCACTGACTCGTCAACCTACCTGGCAGCAGCCACCCCTGGATGGCCAGCGTATGAAGCAGGGATGCGCGAAGGCGACAAGATTATCGCAATCAACGGCGCGCAGATATCCCAGTGGGAAGAAGTCACAGGGTCGCTTGCCCAAAACACGCCGGGAGACCTCTACACTATCCAAGTGAAGAAACCTACAGGCGAGACAGCTACCTACACCATTACACCAGCTTTGGACGAGTCGACTGGGGCATACCGCTTCGGCATCCAATCCAAAGTAGTCTTCAAATTTACAAGCGCAGTGAAAAACTCCTTTTTTGCCATTGGCGCATATGTGGCAGCTGTAGTTGGCGCCCTAAAAGCAGTTATAACCGGTGTTATGTCAGTAGGCGAAGTCTTCTCTGGCCCGATCGGTGTGACTGCGGAGATCGGCAGGCAAGTCACCAACGGCATGTTGCCTATGCTTATGATTGCAGCAGGCTTGGCTGTCAGCCTTGGTTTTGTCAACTTGCTGCCGCTGCCGGCTTTGGATGGGTCAAGGATAGTTTTTGCATTTATCGAATGGGTCAAAGGATCCCCGGTCAACAAATCCTGGGAGAGCCGCATCCATTATGTAGGGTTTATGCTGTTGATTGTTTTTGCGATTTATATCGCCTTTAACGATATTGCCAACCTAGTCAGGGGTCCATAGCGATGGGCAGGATAACAAAGGGTGTTGCTGTAGGCAATGTCAAGATTGGGGCTGGAGCCCCAATTACTGTCCAGTCTATGATAACTGTGCCATTGTCGGACACAGATAGAGCCCTCGCCCAATTATTGGACCTTGAGCAGTCCGGGTGCGAGATTGCCAGGGCTGCCGTGCCCAGCGAAGAAGATGCCAGAGCTTTAAACATTATCACAAAAAAGGCAAAGATGCCTATTGTTGCAGACATACACTTTGACCACAGGCTCGCCATCAGCTCGGCAAAAAACGGTGCAGCGAAAATCCGCATCAACCCTGGGAATATTGGTGGAGCGCAGAAGGTCAAAGAGGTTGTCAGTTGCTTGAAGGATCTTGGCATCCCTGTCCGTATCGGGGTCAATGGTGGATCCTTGGAAAAGGAATTGCTGGAAAAGCACAACGGGCCAACCGCCCAAGCTATGCTTGAAAGCGCTGAGAGCCACATCGCTATTCTTGAAAAAGAATCTTTCAATGACATTATAGTGTCCCTCAAAGCAAGCGACGTGCCAATGACAGTGGAGGCAAACCGCTTGTTTGCCCAGAAATTCGACTATCCCCTCCATTTAGGTGTGACAGAGGCTGGAGGCGGGATGGAAGGAGTTGTTGCAGGATCCATAGGCATTGGGACCCTCCTGTTGGATGGCATAGGCGACACTCTGCGTGTGTCGCTTACTGGCAACCCTGTTGAAGAGATTCGTGTGGGCCAGCACATCTTGAAAATGCTGGGCCTTCGCAAAGCAGGCGCAAGGATAGTCTCCTGCCCCACATGCGCAAGATGCAAAGTCGACTTGGTCAGCATAGCTGAGCAAGTCAAAGCTTCATGCAGGCACTTTAAATCGGAGATCATAATTGCTGTCATGGGCTGCGCTGTAAACGGCCCAGGCGAGGCGAAACACGCAGATATTGGGGTTGCTTGCGGCCAAGGCAATGGAGTGCTCTTCAAGGGCGGCAAGATCATTGGGGGGGTGAGGGAAGAAGACATCGCAAGCGCAATTGTGGAGCTTGCCGAAGAGCTCGAATCAGCGGCGGCAATCACTTGACAGAGGGCAATATGAAAGGGTTGGACAAGCTTTTATATGATATTTCACCTATACTGTAAAAAACGGGCTGTATTTGCGGATATTGTTTGCTTGTATTGGCTTGGCTAACATGGCATGTCTATACATTTCCTGACCATAAAAGACTGTGTAATAAAACGGCCTAGCTACGCCCTCTTCAACCCTTGTCTATGAACTCTTTGGTAATTGCCTTCACACAAGTTAAGACAAATAGCAAAATGGCACAAATAAAGAAGAATGCGGCAATCTGGATACGCAAACGATGGTTTTACACAAAGATAAAGCAAAAGCAGTCCAAACCAGTGTATTGCTATGGAGCAATGTATTTAGTGGTGTCACAATGAAACGCCCTATTATGAGCGAGCTATGCCTATGGCTACAATAACGACTAAGCAAACTGAGCTCATGCTAATGCTAACCTGTACAAAATAGATATGAAAATGGCCAGATTTTCAGCCAATGGGGACATTCATCGTTATAGACATTGAGGTTACGGCATTTTGCCTGATTTCCAAGTCAAAGACATACTCGATGCCTGAAGGTTCGCAGCGGTAGCTGGCTGACTCGATTTCCCCATCCTGGTTCTTGGCGAATGAAAATAGCCTTCAATTTCTACCAGGCTTGAAACCTTGCTTTTGCCAAAGGGATGGGCAAACTTTTCCATCACACGAAAGTTTTGCAGCATATAACAATGATCCGTCATATTTTTCCACATACTCCTCAATAGTTATCTCATCGAGCTGGCAAAACTCTATTGTGCCAAAGCCATAGTGGTATACAGGTTGCAGGTATACATCCCCTGGATCAATATTGTCAGGATAGCCCCAAGCCTCCTTGGCTTCAGCGCTGACAAGATAAACTTCCCTATCAACGGGAGCATTTTGGGTTTGTGGCAGTAGAATCTGCTTTGCGTGCTGTGAGCCGTCGAGAGGGGCGCAGTATAGCTTTCCTTTGTAAACAAGAAAGAATAATGTTGAGTTTGTTGCAGAGTTTGGCTCCAAGTTTTCCAGAACGCGCCTATTGGATTGCTCTCTGGCATATGTTGGGATGATCCCAGCATCTATTTTGGCGCTAAGTGCGGCAACAACGATAAACGCAAGAATTGTAATTGAAAAAAATGCAATTTTCCGCTTCAAATTGATCTCCCCTTTTGGATAGAAAAATCTGGTAATGTCGAATATTTCGACATTATAGAACAAGAAAACATTACGTCAATGTAAATATTCTTTCTACAGCAATGTGGAAGAAACATTGCATACGCAGTGAAAAATATTCCCGGCATAGATGTTGTAGTGGATGGCGGCTGGGCTTGTGTTATGTCAATATCATAGTTGGCAATTGTGTTTTCAAGGGATGCTTTTGCTAGTAGTTAGTTTTTATCGATCGGGTTTGCCAGCCCCATTCCAATGGGAATGGTCTTGCCCTGTTGCGCTTTTCATATGCTGTTTTCTCAAACAGTGTGAAAGAATGCAATTAACATGTAAGACAGAAGGGTTGTGAATAAAATGACATTGGGAATGGCTGCGCTACTGCTTGTTGCCTGTTTAAGCACAGCAATTTATAGTTTGAAAATGACAATGAAAGTAAAAAAAATAATTTTCTGGGTTGCCATTGTTGCTGCGGCAACGATGGCAGTATTCTTGGCAGCGGGCTTGCTGTTAGTATTTAAGGCATAATAGCTGGCTTTAGCCTGCGCCAGGTCAAATATGACAGAGAGGCGCCAAAAGATTTGCTTTGGCAGGAAGGGCTTTCCACTAGGCGGACAGCTCTTCTTACAGGGAACGATAGCTGCAGGAACGCTTTCGCGATCTTTGTGAAAAACTCTCTTGCAGCCATTTCGAGGTTGCAATACTCGAGGAAAAGCTGGTAAGTTTGCTTCAAATACAGGTCTAGCGACTTTGATGTAACTGTTTATAATGGGCGCAAGGATATTCTTTAAATGATTGTTGAAAAGCAATAAGAATTTTAAAAAATAAACTGCTTTGGCTTTGCTATCAGCAAATGTGTTTATACATGCAAGGCAAGCCGATGGCGGCTCTTTGGCTTCCCTTTTGCTTGGTAGATAGCAAAAAATAGAGCCACAACCCGTTATAGAGAGCTTCTCTCTTGGTTCTTGGCGCAGCACGATTTACTTGGATCTTAGCCATAGCGTGCTCGAGTATATCATGTCATGCTGTTGGCAGACAGCGCTATGGTTCCATAGTCTTTGCCTTAAAAACTTCGTTATCCCAAGCGCAAAATGCCATCATATCAAAGTTTAAATCTTCGCAAAAAGAGAAGGCATAAATAAATTACACAGTTATTGTTTTTCGCGGTTTTAGCATCATTGCAGCCAATGCAGTAGTTATGTTAACGACTGATTATAATTATCCAGTATCCATTGTGGCAGGAAAAAAATTAGAGTAAAATTCTGATAAACATTTTATAAAACAAGAGGGGGAAATTTTGTTTATGAAAAAAATGTTTATTATTGTTATGGCAGCAATCTTTTTGATTGTGCCTATTGCAGGATGCGCAGCAGGCGCGGCGAGGAACGAGAACACAAGCGGCGTAAATGGAGGAGCTGGCGCCATCACTCCAAACACTTCTTATGAGTCAGAAGTTGATTTCAACACTGCCAAGTATGACTCAATCAATTACAACGAGTTTGTGTCTGCGGCCGACCATCCGCTTTCGACATTCTCCACTGATGTCGACACCGCTTCATACGCCAATGTCAGGCGCATGATACGGCAAGGGTCTAGAGACATCCCGTCAGGGGCAGTCAGGGTAGAGGAAATGCTCAACTACTTCAAGTACAACTACCCGCAGCCCCAAGAAGGGCAGCCAATCTCAATCTCCACTGAGTTGACCAACACTCCATGGAATGAAGACACAAAAATACTGCGTATTGGCATCCAAGCGAAGGATATCGACTATTCATCGCTTCCTCCGTCAAACCTGGTGTTTTTGCTCGATGTGTCAGGATCCATGGACGAGCCGGATAGGCTTCCGCTCGTCCAATCAGCTATGAAGCTCTTAGTAGAGAATTTGACCGAAAACGATGTAATTTCAATAGTAGTGTATGCGAGCCAAGAGGGTATAATCCTCGAAGGCGTGCGCGCTGACCAAAAGGAGCGAATCATCACTGCCATAGACGATTTAATGGCTGGAGGCGCAACTGCTGGCGGCAAAGGTTTGCAAACAGCATATGAGCTTGCTTTGCGCCATTACATAACAAATGGGACTAACAGGATAATATGGTGCACAGACGGGGATCTAAATGTTGGTGTCAGCGACAATAGCTCAATCGGAAAAATGGCAGAGCAGTATGCTGCCCAAGGAGTGTTCCTTTCAATATTCGGGGTAGGGGGAAGCAATTTTAACGATTCCCTGCTAAAAGAAGCGTCAAACAAAGGCAAAGGCAACTTCCACTTCTTGGATTCATTGCTTGAAGCCCGCAAAGCTTTAGTGGATGAAATGGGCGGCACACTTGTGACTTTGGCCAAAGACGTAAAGCTGCAGGCTGACTTCAATCCTGCGTATGTAAAAGGTTACAGGCTCATAGGTTATGAAAACCGCTTGTTGAAGGACAAGGATTTCAATGACGATGAAGTGGCAGCTGGCGCATTGGGCGCTGGCCACAGGGTAACAGCTATCTACGAATTAGTGTTGGCAGACTCAAGATTGGAAGTGTCGGGCGCTGAGTCGAGGTACCAAGAAAGCCCGCAGCTTGTCGCTTCAAGCGACCTGATGACAGTTGCTGTCAGGTATAAAGAGCTCGAGTCTGACACTAGTTCCCTAATTGAGCATGTAGTCAAATTTGACGAGTTGAAAAATGAGATGTCAGACGACCAGAAATTCGCAAGCGCAGTGGTTATGTGGTCGATGATGCTTTATGACTCAAACTTCAAAGGCACATCCTCACTGGAAAAAGTAAAAACATTGCTTAGCCAGCTCCAGCTGGATGATCTTAAGGCTGACTTTTTTGAATTGGTCCAGGAAAGCGAGAGGCTAATCTCTAGCCAAGCATCTGGAGAATAAGCTAAAAACAAAATTTGTGCCGGTTGCCGCTTTTGGCAGCCGGCTCCTTGTTTTCTTGCCGTGATACGTGATAGAAGCGCTACAATAAGACAATCTAAAACAAAAAATCTATTCAGTGACAACCTAGGAGGTGGCCGGCTATGGGCAAAAGGAAGGCAACCACATTGCTGGCTTTAGTATTGCTGGTTTTAGCCACATCAGCTTGCCTGCAAAACAAACCAGGCGGCGAGCCGGTGGCAGACACCCCCAGCTTGCCCACATTTGGCGACCTGGTGACATTTGACGGTATGCAGCTTATTTTCGGCAATAGCATAATATACAGCGAAATTGACAACCCCTACAGCGACATGGACGGCCAGAAGGTGTTCTTGGTTCCATTGGCAACCAAGAATATCAGAGAGGCGACCCATGGTTTAAGCATGTTCTCCTTTGCCCAGTATGGCCCGTCATCTGAAAAACTTGAGAGCGTTGGAGCGTATTTCCCAAGTGATATCACCTTTGCAGGCGATATGAGGCCAGGCGCTATGCATGACACATATATGGCATTCCAATATTGCGGAGATGGCGTTTACAGTGTAGAGTTCGGCGCGGCTCTATCGGAAATACAAAAGGTGGCTCTTCCAATCAAGTGGGATGACAAATCCGCCTCTCCCCTCGCTGCCAACCCAAAGAAAATCCAAGGCTCATACAAACCGAACCCGTCACAAGGCGCAGCTGTGCCAGGCGAGGCATTCGAGTTTGACGGTTTTGAGATAACATTTCTTAGCGACATACAATGGAGTGTCATCGACAATCCTTACAGTGGCTGGCACAACGCAGATATAGCGCTGGTGCCTGTCATTGTTACAAACAACAACGATACCACACGCAGCATCGGTTTGCTTGATTTTTGGCAGTATGGCTCAAAAGGCACACGCCTAGACAGCATAGGCTCCTACTTCGACAACGAGATTGCTTTTATGGATGAACTTGAGCCAAACGAGAGCTATAAAGGTATTATGGCATTTGCCTATGATGGGGATGGCGCCTATTTCGTCGAGTTCAAAAAGCCAAGTAGCACAAGCAAAGCTGAAATTATGTTGATACTGGATAAGTAGCCAAACGCATATCACAATCGGCAGGAAGCAAAATGCGTATATGCCTGGCAAGGATATGCGCTTTTACCCCTATTTGCGCCCATAATCGTGGGCGAAGTTATATACATCCACAAGTGTCTGGTTGATGTCGCCTTTGCATACCCAAGCCTTGTTGGAATTGAACAAGAAGCCGCCTCCAGGAGCGCATTCGTCAATTACGCGTTTTGCATAATCGATATTTTTTTCTACAGGCAGAAGCCTGGTATTCTGCAGCAAGACCCCTCCAGTCAAAATCTGTTTGTATCCAATAATTTTATTCAGCTCGAAAATATCATCGTCATCTGCCATGGCGACAACAGTACCATGAGGAAGGTCAAGGAATGTGTCGATGAATGGCAGCCAACGGTTCTCAAGGCTCATGTAGACCCTGTTTCCAGAAAGCGCGAGATTGTATGCAATCCTCTCAAAATATGGCCAGAAAAAAAACATGAACTGGCTATAATTCAAATATGGCGCAAGATGGGGCATATATGTCACGAAGTCGTCAGTGACACCAACATCCAAGAAATGCTCTGTGCGTTCGTAATAAATCTTGTCCACTGCTGCTTTGAACTCCGCAGGTTTGCGCCTTATATCAGAAAGGGTGCCTGCAAACCCCCTAAAACGGTCAAAGATATAGTCAGCAGGATGCCTGAAGCGGGAAATAGCGATGGGGAGGGGCAAAAACCCATGTTCTTCACACGCCATTTGGCGCACTTTGCTATAATGCCCAGTCAACCTGGAAGCAGCTTCACTAGCTACAATCTTCAGGGAAGTCATTGCGGCTTCTTTGTCTTCAAATAGCGCCGGGTATTTCCTCGGCAACAAAACGTTTTTGATAAAACCGTCCAAGTCCTCCATGAATAGCGGGTACTCATCCGCGCCCATAATCGGCTGCTGCAAATGCTGGAGCGTCACCCCGTCAGGCGCCAGGAATGTCTCTGTCCTCCCGCCAAGGGTCTCGTGGGTCAATGGCCAGCCTGAATAATTGAGCATGCCTACATCAAGGCGCATATCCCCAAGCAATTTGCTAAATACATGCTTGCATTTTTCCTCGTCTGCTTCTGCTTCGCTAAAAGAAACACCGGCATAGTCTAGGATAGCATTGGCGCAATGGCTGAAATTCGGTATATAGTCAGTCTCCAAATGGTGGCAAGCTTTCAGCAATGTCAGTTTTTTTTCTTCGAGCACTTTTTGTTGGTCAGGTGTCATTTCCAATTATCTCCAAGTTAGTTGTCTGTTACAAGCTGCTTTCCGGGAAATCGCCTGCCTCTGTAGGAGGCGCTATAAATCGGCAAGCTCTTTTTAGTTCATTTGATTGGTTTAGTTCCGGTTGTGGAAATAGCGCCAGTGGAACTCCCGCCCAACAAGGGATGCCATCCTCCTGGAATCGGGTTATTACAAGTTTTTTATTCAAAGCCAGTTTGCCTTTTGCCAGGTAAACTCCTGTGTTCTATAATTGCTATGGTTCCTAATATGGTTCCTAATGTATAGATTGGGCATCTAAATGCAAATAGATTTTGCAGATGGGTTTATTGCTAGCGCATGCCTGTAATAATTGCTATGATACAGGAAGAACGATGCCAAGCAAAGTTGCGTTGGCATCGTTTTTTATAAAGCAGGAATAGCTAACTTGTTGCCAAGGCAGCAAGTTAGCTATTTGAGTTCTGCTCTTGCTTGCTCCATTTACTTGGGAGGAATTCTCATTTGAAGAACAATTGCAAAATTAGAATAATCTATTAAATAAAATTATAGTAGATCCCATCAAAACTAGTGTAATATTGCTATAGCAACAAAAAAACCAGAAAGTAAACCCCCAATGAAAACATTATAATAGGCCATGAGCAGCAAAAAACAGCAGATTCGTTCTTTTCACGCTTAAAATTTGGGACAATGCGAAAGCAATGCAACTTCAACAAGCGCAGCGGCATGTCCTCCTTTGAGCTGCTGAAACTAATATTTTCTCTGGTTTTTGCACATATGAGCTGGAGCCAGGCGCTGGCGTCCAGCGACCTTGTAGCGGTGGCGAAAATATCGTTTCCTTGCGAGCCCAAACATCAACTGGGCTCGCCTGACAGGGTTTGATTTGCACATTCATGCGAGCTCAGCATTTTTTATGTTTTTTTAGGAAAAGGGATCTTTTGCGAAAGCTCCGGCAAATAGTCGTGGCTGGTCAACTATCTCTTAAGCTTCGCCAGCAGCCGCTCTTTGTGGGACCGTTTCAAACCACCACTTTAAGAAACAGTACTCGTTATTAGTTTAGCTTTGAGCCGTTAACAGGGAATTCTAAACAGTTAAGACATACAAAGCGCTCTGTTGTGATGAGACGTTTTCACGATGCAGCAAGTCAATTTAACCAATCCTCGATAGATAGGCCTATCTCCTTAAAGCTTTAGCATCTGTTTCTTGTTTAATGCACTTGTCCCTTGCCCTTTGAGGGGAGCGGGACATGTTTCTTGAGGCAGGGTGTGGCAAGGTTCCCTTTCCCTTCGAAGGGCTATGGGCTGCCCATAGCGAAATTTCAAAGTTTGGCATTTGTTGGAAACGCTTGCGTCCACTGTTATTTATTAATAAATAGAGCTGCACCTGCCCTATGCCTGTCCCTATCACGTCTCTGCGGGCCATTGCCCGGCCAATCTTTCGTTGTGGCTTTCAGGCAGCGGCGCATGGATATGTTTTTCTTGGACTGCGCCTCAATGGGTGGCTTATTTGCCTTTTCCATGCGCCTTCTGCTAGCCCAGTTGCGCGAGCATATACAGCAATGGCGGTGTCCCGCCTTTTGCTTTGCCAATGTCAATGTTGTCTTTTCCAAACCAAATGTTTAAAGTGTGCCCCATGTCTTCTTCCATTTTGGGCTTTATGCCATGACAGTATCCACAACGCGCCTGTTCGAAATCCATTAACCCACCGGCTTTCCCGATTTATCGTAGTCATGCCAGGGGTTAATTCGTGCCGGCTGGTGTTTTTTGTTTTTGTTACTTCATGTATACTCCGTTAATGAAAGCTCTTAAATCGACTCCGGGGCTATAATATGCTGAGACTAAAAGCTTGCCGTCATGCAGTGCAAACCTGACCATTTCAGTTTCGCCATTGCTCTTGCCTTCATAAGTGTAGAAGGTATAATTGAAAGATGAAAAATCGGCCGATCCTTCAAATCCTCCGAAATGAACACTACCTTCATTGTTGGTGTAATAGCCGTCAAATGAGAAATCAAAGGAATAGCCGGTAGAGTTCGTAATAGCGATTACCGCGTTTCCCCATTCGTCCGCGTCCCTCATCCATACTCCTTCCCATTCGCTTAACTCATAATCATATCTGTCGTCTATATACACATATTCAGCGGTGTATAACAATGGAGACTCGCGCTCAGAAATAGTATTGGCGTTGGTTTTCTTCAGCAGCAGTTTGCCGTCCGCGAAGGCAACATAAAAATGATCGTTCTCGTCTTTGTTACCGATCAATTCTACATGCCACGCTTCGTTCTCGCACCCTTCCCAAATCGCGCCTTCTTTGTACGCCATACCTAAATCATACTCTATTTCAACGTTGAAATAGTCGCTTGCCAGCCAAAAACTTGCGCCAGCTACCGGATGTATCGTTATTTCCGAAGCAATGAATTCATCCTGTTCACCAGTGGCGTGATTGCCGCTGTCAATGCCGGTATAAGAAACCATATGCCATGTACCGTACAATTCGGGAATTTCCCATTGGGTGCCGTAAGAGGGCGTCTCCGCTTGCTCCATGTTAATTGTAAGTGGATCGTCAGGGCCCAAAAGGCCATCATATGAAATGACCAAACGGTTTTGCTCAAGAGTACCCGTACATATTACTGTTGACGGAGATTCAGGTTTTGTAAGGACAAGTGATCCGTCTATGTGGCTCCAACCGCAATCAAATACGTCACGCATACCCCAATAGCCGCTGTCTGCCGTGGCTTGACTGACGCGAAAATAACCAGTGCCGCTTTCCCAAAGAAACAAGTCCGACCAAAACTCATCTGTGCCCATTTCTTCACCATGGATTATCTCTACAGCTTTCCAATAAGTTCCATCCAAAGAGATAGCTGCTGCTTCCGTTGATGGCAGTTGCGTTTGCTCCTCTGCCGGAGCTGATATCTGTATTCCTGTCGGAGTTGGAGTTTGTTGCTCCGTCTGATTCTTGGTAATTTCGATCTTGCCGCAAGCGGAGAAAACGCCAGCCAAAAGGACTATGGTACATAAAAAGCAAATTTTAGACAATATATCACCTCCATGTTTCTGTTGCTCTCTATATTATCAACAATTATATATGACTGACACGGAGGGCAGCAAAGTCTTTTCGTCGCTGCCTTCGTGCCGACTGCCGTAGAAACGAGAGTACAGCTTGCTCTCTCCACTGTGTGAGTTGCCAGCCTTTGTACCAACAGCCGGCATAAGGCAGGCATTTCTCGTCGAAGCATACCTATTGCCTTTGACGCAGCCGGTGGTTGATATGAAAGCCCTGTACAAACTGGCTATTGCATCATAATGCCCTATAATGCAAAGAATATTTAATCTTAATTTTCTGGTCCATAATCACTGCATACGCTTTTGCTTCAATTTACGCATCACCTCAATAATCATAAGAAAATACTCCAGCCCCCCGGTAACGGCCTTCGGGAGCTTCCAAGAATAAAAACGGATCATGTAACGTGCCCGCATTAGCGACAATATATGGCAAAATGCGTCGTTATTTATAGACAAAGATCCCCAAAACTTATATTCTAGTTATTGGAGAAAAAAAATATGAATATAAGGGGAATCTCAACTAATGTTACAGCAATTGTTGGTGGCATGCAAGGACATGCTTGTGGAATTACTAAAAACTGTGCCCATCGAACAGGAGCGCATCTGTCTTGGGGCAATAGCGAACAGCATTGGATATGGCGGCCAGCGCTGGTTTGCAACGAGTTTTCAAGGAGCAGCGAGTTTGTGGCCAAAGGCCAGGAGGAAGCCAAGTGCGGCCAGGCGTAGCCTGTGGCGCCTAGCCGGGGAATGAAATGCGTGGAGGAAAAATACCCGCAGCTTGCCAACAACACCCACAAGCTTATGGAAGACAAATGCTCGGCAGGCCCCAGGCTGAAGGGCGCGTAGTCCTGCTCGCCACTCAGCATGGGGTGATTATGGGCGAGCCCAGGGAAAAGTTTGGCTTCAGCAGCCTTCCATGCGAATCTTCCATGTACACGCTTGTGGACAAGCTGGATTGCAGGCTTTTGGCTGCGCAAAAAACCAACACTTGAAAAAGAACCCCGAATGCGATGCGATATTTTAGAACTTAGCGGCTATCCACAAAGCAGCCGCCGGGGACAGCCGGACAGCAAGGATATCCATTGGCTGCAAGGATAGGGTTGACGTATGCGGATCGTCGCGTGGCGGCAAAAGCCGCATAGGCGGGCGGGGCACAGGCCATGATTTACGGAAAGCAATCAGCATTGAATGAGGGTGAAATATATTATTCGCTTCGGAGGTTATGAATGGCGTGTTCTTGATGTGCGGAACGGCAAGGTTTTATTGTTGAGAAATAAAATAATAGAGAAGAAACCGTATCGCAATGAATACGAATACATCACATGGGAAACATGTGGTCTCCGCAAATGCCTAAACAGCGAATTTTACAATACATCCAGTGAAGTGGAAAAGAGCAGGATCGCACGAACAACCGTAGTCTACGATGATAACTGTGGTTCGGCATATGCGGCGGCAAAGCGACAGATGATAAAATATTTTGTTAAGCCTTGACGAAGAGGAAAAATACTTCGATGCCAGCGGAGACTATCAAAATATGAGACGAGTGAATTGGGACGCCGCTGACAATAGATTCTTTACAAATGACCACGGTTATTATTTATCAAACAATCATGACAAAGACAAGGTCGCGGAATATATAAATATGGTGGCTGCGGTCACTGGGGCGTGACTATGACTTTGCCGCGTTCGTCGCCGGAAACGGTGTCATACTCGTCGACGGCAATCATGTAAATAACGAAAACGAGAGCGGCGGCATCCGCCCGGCTATGTGGCTGAATGTGTAAACTAAAGCACAACAAACGCAATAATGGCTGAACGAAAGGGAGCTTGATTTATGGGAAGCGTATGGGGTATTCCAATTCGAAATCATATTATATTTTTTTTGAACTGTAATTGCAAAATGAGCTTCAAGAATTGCAAACTACGCAATTTTACTATAGAACTCTGAAAACTCTTCTTTTGGGAGGCTATATGCCAATTCATAGAGCATATCCCCCCTGTTTTCAAATTCATTTTTGACAAACGCAGCCCTCCCCTCTAAAAAAGCGCCGCCCTCTGATACGCAAAAGTTATGGGCGAGAGCCGCAATCAGCCAGCGCCTCCTTATGCCGCATATTGACCGGAGCATGATTTTTTTGCCCCAAATGTATTTTTGCACTCTT
>WRIE01000004.1 GCA_009782875.1 Eubacteriaceae bacterium
AATCAGGACATCGTAGAGAACCTGAAACAAGACAATTTCGGCATCGACGAGCTCTAAGGTGCTTTAGGCGGCTTCCAGCCGCAACACCTGAACCCACCGCCTTCCAGGCGGTGGTGGTTCAGTGTATTTTTCGACATGTTAATTTCTTCGAGCTCACGTTATTTAGCGTAGCGCTAGGAACGTCGCAGGGCAAAGCTAATAAAAAATACAGGCAACGCAGAGTTTGCCTGTATTTTTGCATTAGACCAAGCTAGTTACAAGCCAACTTAAAACTTGATGCTGCCTATGGGGCGGAATGTCAAAAGATCAAATATTGACATTCCTTTGGTTGAGCAAATATATAACTCATCTCCAATAATGACACCTCTGCTGTCATAAGCGTTCGATACATCCATTTCAGCTTTCTTTTCGAAGCCGTATGTTGTGTATTCATACACAACATAACCGTTTCCCGCTGGGAATGCGATGATTCCTCGCTCAACCATTATCAGAATAGCTTTGTGGTTGTACAGCGCTTGCGAATAGGACGCGTCTACTGCCAGCTTGTGTTTTTCCCATATGTCAAATGGGTCTGACACATCAAACATGGATAATTTCATGCCGTTTGTCCTGCCTGTCAGCGGATCGGCCTCCATTCCCAAGCCGAACAGCAAACCATCGCCGAAAACATGGAGGTACTGGGAAAACCCCGGAATCTTCAACTCGCTGAGCACTTTTGGGTTTTTCGGGTCAGACAAGTCTACAGCAAACAACGGGTCAACCTGCCTAAATGTCACAAAATACCCGACATCGCCTGAAAACCGCACAGAGTACACCCGCTCATCTTCTGCAAGCCCAGTGATGGAGCCAACAAGGTTTCCGTCCAAATCGTAAGTGTAAAGCGCGTTTGTTTGGGAGGTGTCGATATATTCGTAGTTTTGGAATCCATGCGCTTCATCGGTGTATGTCTTGAATTCATGGGAGTAAACAGTCGTGACAAACCTGAAATAGCCATTATGCTCGTCAAAAGAAAACTGGTTTAGCAGCTCGCCTGGCGCTACAAACTCGCCCGCCAGCTCCAGCTTGCCTTCATCGAGAGCAAACCGCACAAAATGTGTGTTGGTCACATTAGCATGGTGCTCAATCTTGTAAGGGGTTTCAAAGGATTCTTCTACAAGCTTTTGTTCAGACACACTCTGCGCCACAACCAAGCTTCCATGGCTCATGAACACGGTTGAGGTGTACCCAAGCAAGCTTTTCTTGTCGATATGCTTTCCAGTTTGCCCATCCATTGAGGTTAGCACAATATAAGCCGTGCTTGTTGGTATTTCCGGAATGACTATGCAATCTGCCTTCATCGCTTCCCTTGAACTATCCTCGATATAGAGATTGGGGACAAAAGTGCTTGGGTTAGACAGGTTTGGCTGGCCATAAATGAAATGGGTGGTTGCAAGGTAGACATTGCCGCCAAGCATCCTTGATGTCAAATACGTCCCGTCTTGTCCTGTCCGTGATATTTCAGTTGGTTTTGCTGGATCTGAGACATCGAAGATGGCAACCATTGTCCGGCTTCCTGTCCAATCCGCCTTTTCCCGGGCTAGCGGGTTTGACGGGTAGGCAACCCAGTTATGCTCGGCTAGGAATAGAACCAACTTGCCTTCTGACAAGAACATTTCAACTGGATAAGAAGACTCGTTTGCCAGGTAGGCTTTGACTTTTGATACCACTTTGCTGTCTTTTCCTCTAGCGCTTGCAATAACCAATTCCCCGTCAGTGATCATGTAGATATATTTTCCGTCAGTCTTTATTATGTCGGCTTCGTCAACACCTTGCACTTGGACATTTGTCTCAGAGAAATCTGATGATTTTTCTGCTTCTGTCATAGCCTGGAAATCTCTCCGCTCATCACTCGCCTTAGGTGCTGGAAATATTGATACATCCTCACTAATAAGCATGCCGCCGCCAGTGTTATATCCATAATTTACAGCCAAACTATCGATTATCTTGTAAATTTCTTTATATGATGCGTTGGCAACTGGTTGTGGACTGCCATTTGAGCTCTCTGATTGATCAATTTTTTCGGTTGGTGTATTGAACATGGGCAATATTGCCCAGATCCCCACCATAAACGCTATGGAAAGGGCAACAGCATGGCTGAATCTAAAAGCGGTAGATTTGGCAATCTTGCCGTTTTCTTCCTCTGCTAGTTTTGAAGCGATTTTTTTGCGCGCCCCTTCACTTAGTTTCATGTCATCATTATCTTTTTTATAGTTTTTAGCAAACATCATCTAATACCTCATCATCCATTTCAATTGATTTGCGCAGAATTTCCCTGCCCCGGCTCAGCCATGACCGCACAGTTGCCTCTTTTGCCAGCAACAGTCCGGCAATTTGAGAGGTTGTGTAGCCTTCATAATAATAAAGGTGAATTGCTGTCCGGTATTTTTGAGGCAAGCCCATGACCGCCATGTAGACTTCGCTCGGCAAACCATCTTCCCCACTGCCAGCCAAGGCTATGTCAGACAGCGCTACTTTTCGGTTCCATGCCAGGGTTGCGAGGGATTTCGTACGGTTGACTGCTACCTTGATCAGCCAAGCCTTCTCATGTTCCGGATCCATCTTGTCTGGAGCAGATTTAAGATATCGCAAAAAAACATCTTGTACGATGTCTTCAGCATCAACTTGTTTGCGTGTGCGCACCAACGCCAAACGGTAAACCATATCTCCATACAATTCAAATGCGCGCCTTGCATCTTTGTAGATTTCTTTATTGTTTTCTCCCATATGGAATCCTTTCTGATACTAATACCCCGCCTGGCGCAGTTTTGTTGCATCTTTGTAATTATTTTTTTTGAAATGCTGATGAATTTCGCATATTGTAATGGTTCAATAATTTTGGATGTACGCATAGGTTGTTTCAATGTTATTATAGCACGAGGCATATTTCCATGAATATAAACCTCAATTATTGGCATTCAGGTGTGAAACGCGTCTGTTTTCATAAAATGCATGTTGACAATGCAACTTATCCTCCGTTTGGTTTTTAGCTTATTGCAAACAAGAATAAACACTGCAATTGATAACGAATGCTGGTGAATTACTACCAGGCATCGACCAATAGCGTTAGGACCAGCATATCTGGCATAAATTGGAGGGCTTCAAAACACTTTACCCAAATTCTGTAGGCAACGATACACTTGGAGCCCTGCTATATGGCCAGCAAGCCTGGCAAACTCTTTTTTTTTTCATTAATTGCAAGCTGGTTTGTGTTAGCGCATTAAATTTTGCGGTTAAATTTGCTGGATTCATGCGATATTCGCTATGTTGCCATAATATAATAGGTTGTTGTGAAAAGTTGTCTGGGCAGTGTCAAGTTTTATTTGAATGGGGATGGATGAAACCATGTTAAAATATCTCAAGATATTTGTTGCCATGATTAATATCAATGGTAGTTAAGCCGTATGACAAAATCCTGGATGCAGAATTTTTATTGGTGCCCACTATCCTGCGGACCAAAAGCGCTATTCGCAAAACCTATATCCAGATTTTTTACAAGCGGTTTTTGCTAATTGGTAACAGCTTCGACGCGAGGTTGTCACAGCATCACGCAAGAAACAACTCAAAGGGGGAAAGCGCATAGCTCTATATCGTATCTTTGATGTGGAGGTATGCTGCGCTAAGATGAGATGGTGCTACTTGTCATTCACGGCAGTATGCGGAAAGGCAACACATATGCGTTGACAAAGGAAATTATTGATAGGCTATTATCAAAGCCAGATATTGAAATAGTTGAATATAGTGTTGCTGGCTTGAACCTGCCATTTTGCTTGTCATGCCATAATTGTTTTATGAAAGGGGAGGAGTTTTGCCCCCATTATGCCATTTTGAAGGATATTTCATTAAAAATGGCTGAATGTGACGGGGTAATATTCAGCGGCGTGGCTTATATGTGGGCTCTAAATGGCGCCATGAAGAATTTTTTAGACCACTATGCTTACTTGTTCCACCGGCCAGCCTTGTTTGGCAAAATTGGCATGGTGATTTCAACTTCAGCCGGGGTAGGGGAGAAGGCTGTCACAAAATATATGAGGAGTGTCCTTGGCCAGTGGGGAATAAACGGGGCAATAGCTGTCACTGCAAATGCAAAACAAAAGGATTTGGATCCTCCGAAAAAGCTGGCAGCGAAGTTGGATTCTGCCGCAGAGCGGTATTACCATATGCTGTTGAAAAAAAAGCCAATTGCCCCCAGCATCAAAAACTTGGCTATACACAACGCATTTCGCGCCATTTCTCTAAGCGAATTTTCTGGAAGCGAACTTGATACTCAATACTGGAGCCAAAAGGGATTTGCGAATAGTACATATCCGACCAAGCTAAGTGTAGCCAGAAACATTATTGGCTCTGTTATCCATGGCGTGGTCAAGCATTCTGCAAAGGCATTGGACAAGGCCTATAAAAACAACCAAAGGCAAACGGGCAACACATGACAAAGTGTTGCTGAGCAGTCTATGCCAACAGTATGTGGTGCAATTGTTCCGTTTTATCACATCGAGAACCTAAATAATAACATGCTCGAATTGCTAGATGGAGAAATGCAGACGAAATGGATTGATAAAATGGTTAACCATATTGCTGGAGACAGGCAAAAATATATTCTATCCAACATCACTTTTGAACCAAAATCATTGATCACGATATTAATGCCAGGCGCAAAAATAATAATTGTGTTTGAATATCGTGGCAAATCAATACCATGTGTTGTCCCTGCGCATTATGCCAATTGGAACCAAAAATGCGCATGCGCTGCTACTTCTAACCAGATTTTTGTCTTCCCATGGATTTTCAGCAGAAATGGCTGCTACCCTCCCGTATGAAATGCTGGCTGTCCACAATGGCTTGGCTTTATATGGGCGCAACAATATTTGTTATAATGCAGAGTTTGGCAGCACATGCAGCTGATGACGTTCATTTCCGATATGCCGTGCACGGATGATACGTGGTTCCCATTAAACCGGATGGAGACGTGTGATGAATGCAGAGCGTGCCTATATGCATGCCCAACAGGGGCAATTACCCAGAATAATGACGGTGTATTACCGTTGTAAACGAATTTCCGACTAGTATCCGCAAAGGTTTCCAGATTGGATAGACTCAAACGCACACAACAGTTTTCAATTTGCCAAGATTGTTGCCATGCCAATGCCCATTCCTCAATGCAAAATGTTGTATGCGCGGTTTTTAATGAAGAGGAAACACTAAAAATACTTAACCACAATGGAGAAGCGCCTTACATAGGCAGAGTTGCTATAAGAATGAAACCAATTGGTTTGCTTCAGGAGTATACGAACCCCAAAGCGATATCTCGAAATTTGTTTATCTTGATGCAAAAAGAGTTTTAATAGTTTGTGATGCTTTAGTTAATCTGGCGGATACTGTGCTTATTTCATCGAAAGACAAAATCTTTGGAGCAGTTTATTGTCACCATTGTCTATTGAAGAGGGCGAAGATGGTGATACAAAAATGCTGTAAAAAAAACATTGCCATTTTAGTAGATTTGTGCTATTATCAACAACGTCAATAAATGCCGGCGTGATGGAATTGGCAGACGTGCTGGACTCAAAATCCAGTCCTGGCAACAGGGTGTGGGTTCGACTCCCACCGCCGGCATAATAATAAAAAAGTTGAAAATGTGGTTATCTAGTTTATCATCTATGTTTGGTGATAAACCTTTTTTTAATAGCAATACCTCCATCATCAGCCATTTCATATCATTGGCTCAAAATCCTTCTCAAAGCTAAAATGATCTGGTGTCTGGAATCTCAAAGCCAACAAGAGCCTTAATGTTTGTCGCATGTTTGTCATAATTATGCAATGTATTCCAATTTAATATTGAATGAACCAGCTTTTTATGTTACTATTTTTGTGTAATATGTAATATCTAACGATTGAGGGTGGTTTGGTATGCAAGATTTTTCGCTAGAACCCATGGGCGTAGGGATGCTCATTGACCGTTCATTTAAAATCTATCGCAGCAACTTTAGGTCTGTGATATTCTTTTCTCTGCTCATCGGTGGAACCTTCACTATGATAACATCGCTTATCAACGTTAACAGAATGCAATCCACTCAAACACTTTGGAGCATTTTTTCCGAGCTAGTATATAACTTTGAGAATCCGCAAAATCTGATTGAAGAAATATCGAATCTTAATGCAAACACTATCTCACCACGATCCTGGGTCGTTTCTTCTCTGAATTCAGTTTTTATACAACCGTTGGTAACAGGCGGGTTGACTTTGCTGGTATTTAACATTTGCACAGGCAGAGAACGACCAGAAACCCCAGTAGGCTGGTTTAATCTTGTAAAGCCTCTTTACAGCAAGATAATCGGCTCCCAGCTGGCGCTTTCCGTTATCACGTTAGGGATTTATTTCGCATTGATACTGTTGGTGATTATTCTATCCTTATTATTTGCTTTTTCGTCTCTTCCTGATTTTTTAGTTTTCATTGTGATGTTGGCATTGCTTCTGCCTTCTGTTTTAGGAACCACAGTTTATTCGATGCTAGCGCTCCCAGTCGCTATCGCAGAAGAACGCTTTGGATTCAAATTTATCAAGCGCGCTTTCCAGCTTCTGTTTTTACGATTCTGGAAATCACTTGGCTTGATGCTTGCCACTACAACGTTAGTCAGTATTATAAGTTCTGTTTTTAGGATGGCTCTGGCTTTTTTACCTCCAATTTTCAGAGCTGTGCTGGATGCGATGATTTCCGGTTTAGTGAGTCCAGTTTCTGTAATTGCCTCAGTTCTGCTCTACCTGGACATACGAATATCAAAAGAAGGTTATGATCTGGAGTTGCGCAATGCAATGCTTAATAACCAAACGGTCGGGCCACTATGACAGATCTGCCCTCCGAAACCTATGTGCAAGCAGCCATTGACAGAATTCTAGGATATAACGAAACTGATTCTGTTTTTGACAGGGTTGTAAACGCCCTAATTGACTGGATTAATAGTATTGAAGTGAGTGTCTTCGGCTCTGGAAATCTTCCTCAAGTTGTCATTTTTCTTTTCACAGCCGCTCTCGTGTCGGGGACGGTTTTGATTGCCGTTCGTCTATTGCGTACCCGGAGCCTGGCCGCTGGCATGGTAGTGGTTTCTTGTGAAACCGACCCATGGCAGGAAGCCGCAATATACGCTGCCCGTGGTGATTTTAGGAGGGCGTTACAATTTCTTTTTGTATATCATTTACAGGCTTTGGCTTCCCAGGGTTTAATTGAAGTCCATGGGAGCAAAACCAATGCACAGTACGAGCTTGAGTTGCGACGACAAGGATATGGCCACATTAGGCAATTTCATGATTTTAAGAACACTTTCAATGCTTCCCGCTATGGCCACAGGGATGTAGACTATCATACTTTCGCTAACTGGCGAGACTACTGTGTAAAACATGCAGGTGGCGAGGGGCGCATATGAACAAAAATAGAGTCATTTATCTGGTTCTTGGGTTGTTGTTTTCCGCATCAATAATATTGGTGATTCTTCGTCCCTCCGATAAGCCATTTTCAAGCTACAGCAGCAAACCAGATGGCACAAAAGCCGCATATTTACTGCTTGATAAGCTGGGATTTCGTGTTTTCAGGAAAACAAACCGTGAGTGGAGCGGGGAAGGCGTCCTTCTAGCGCTGGGTTCCCAGTATGTGGATGTCAATTCCAGATCTTTGGTATTTGATAATGACCAGAAGTTCACAAACCAGCACATCCGGGAAAACGCCTTTGAGTTTGTAGTGATGATGTGGCCATACCGGGACCAGGCGATCTATTTCGAAGAATATAGGCGCGCTCCGTTTCCCGTCAACTCGGTTGGAGTGGAAGCAAGCCTTGCCACCATAAGCCCTCTCTGGTTGCAAATACTCTTCTGGAATTGTATATCCGGCGTGATATTCATAATGTTTTTTTATCGGCAGCGGCTTGGAGAGCCTCAGCTTGCCCCCGAATTTGCCGGACGCATGCCTCTTGAGGGCGTATATGCGATGGCTGGGGCTCTGCAAAAGGCTCGCCTCTACACCGATAGTGTACGCTTTTACTACCGCTGCCAAACCAGTAATGGCAGCCACTGGGATGATATTGGATTTGCAGAAAAAACAATGGTAAAATCTGAGAGCGAAGCTCTGGAGCTCATGGCAGAAATGGACGAAAAGATAATGGAGTATAAATATGGAAGTAAATGATATCATCCTCGATTTGCTCGAGGAGATGGAAAAAGTAGTGGTAGGACAATCGGAACTCTGCCGTATGCTATCCGTGTGCATGATTGCAGGCGGGCATGTGCTGATTGAAGGTGTACCAGGGGTCGGGAAAACTTTGGCTGCCCGCACCATGGCTAAAGCAGTTGATGTGCATTTCAAACGCGTGCAATTCACTCCTGACTTAATGCCTTCAGATATTTTAGGCACTAATGTATTCGACGCTCAGAGCAGTGCATTTAAGCTGCACAGAGGACCCATTTTCACAAACTTTTTGCTCGCAGACGAGATCAACCGTACTCCGCCCAAGACTCAGAGCGCCCTCTTAGAGGCCATGGAAGAGGGGCGCGTCACCATAGACGGCACCGAATACAGGATGGCTCAGCCGTTCATGGTATTCGCCACCCAGAACCCCATTGAGTATGAGGGGACTTACCCATTGCCGGAGGCTCAATTGGATCGATTTATGATGAAACTCATCGTTTCTTATCCACTGCGGGAAGAGGAGATACGTCTGTACAACAACATTCAACAGGGATTTGACTCTCAGGCTATAACCGAAATAAAACCTGTGCTAAACGGAGAGAAGGTGTTAGCTGCCAGGGAAGAAATGCAGAGAGTACGGGTAGATGCCTCCTTGCTTAGCTACATATATGAAATACTAGATGCCACTCGCCGGGATCCAGGCACTTTGTTGGGAGCGTCACCTCGGGCGGGGGTAGCAGTTTTATCAGCGGGGAAAGCCCTGGCATTAATTGAAGGGCGCGATTTTTGCATCCCCGAAGATTTTCGGGGCATTGCAAACGCAGTTTTGCGCCATCGCCTCATTTTAACGCCCGACGCAGAAATTGACGGTTCTACCCCGGATGCCATCGTTAGCCGCGCGCTAGGCAGCGTAACCGTACCCAGATGAATAGATTTGGCGTCACTTCAAAATTTATCACTTTGCTGATCGCTGCGGTCTGCGCCACTTTATTTTGTGGTGTTTTCTTGGGCGCAGGATTGGGGGTGGCGGTGTTGCTGAATGGGATGGCGCTGCTCCTGACGGCGATAGATTTTTTCGCCGCGACAGGCGCAAAGCACTTTAAAGCAGAGCGTATTCTCCCAAACAGTTTTGAGCAAAAGGTTGAGGCTCTGGTGGAATTGCAAGTATATTGCAACTTGCCTCGCAGGCAAAAAATCCGCATTGCAGACAGTCCGCCCAAAAATTTCAGGTTTCAAGAATCAATAAACGGTGAAGCCAAAGAGACGCCTGCGACCATCAGCTATACAGTGACACCCAGCCAACGCGGCGCTTTCCACTTTGGCAATTGCTACATTGAGGTAGTGGGTCCATGTGGTTTTAGTGTCAAACGGCTCACTTTGGAGTGTCCGGGCGAAGCTCGTGTGTATCCCAACTTGGAACCGATGCGCCATTACCGTTTGCTTGCATCACGCAAACAGCTGAGCAGAGATGACTTGTCTGTGCACCACATCCGGGGCATCGGCACGGATTTTGCGGGACTAAGAGAATACACTCCGGACGACGATTGGCGTAAAATCAATTGGAAAGCTACTGCACGGGCAGCAAAACTGATGACTAATGTCTACGATGTGGAGAAAAACCGCGATGTGATTATTGCTGTGGATACTGGGCGCTGGATGCAAAGCCCCATGGGAGATGTAACCCGCCTCGACCGCGCGCTGGAGCTGGCTGCAGTTTTGATGCAGGTAGCCCTGAGCGCAGGCGATCGGGTCGGCCTAGCCCTTTTCGATACAACGGTGAATTACTATCTCCCCCCAGGCAAAGGTGTAGCCCAGATGCGTCACTTCCTTCAGGGGCTATATGGAGCACACACCCAGCTAGTGCAATCCAGCCTGCCCGCTATGAGCGGAGCTTTGAGGCAGCGATTGTCTAAACGCGCTTTTATTTGTGTGCTGACATATTTGGACAGCCCTGCGGAAGCAGCTCAAGCCGTCGCCGATTTATTGCCGGTTTCAAAAAGGCATTCGCTATTTATCGCTTCACTTACCGATTTGGGCTTGGATGCGCTCATCAACACAAAAGCCACCGAGCCCCAGGACTTATATCTGAAGGCGGCAGCGGCTTATCGAAAAATGGCTGGATTGGGAGCTGTGGAAACTCTTGTCCGCAATGGCATCGGGGCTTGTGCTGCTGAGCCAGGTGAGCTTTTGACTCGTTCGGTGCGATACTATTTAACGGTCAAGCAGAAGCCCTGGTGACGCGTTTGATCCAGATTAAGGACAATGCCAAGAGAATGGCGGTACCCGCTGCGAATATAAGTTTTAGTTCTGGAATCAAGGAGGAAGGGGTGAAATATCCCTCTATAAAAGCCGCCAAAACAAGTAAAATACCCACAGGCGCAAGAAGCACAAGAGAGCTTCTTGCCACATGAAGGAGAGAGTCGGCGCGACGGTAAACTCCTGGTCGTATCAAACTGTAGCCTATTCTCAACCCCGCGCCCCCGGCGATAAATATCGCTGCCAGTTCCCACACGCCATGAGGCAAAATCAGCGACCAGAAAAATAGTGATTTTCTTGCAGCTGTGAAAAGTGCCGCCATGGCTCCAAGCATCGCGCCATTGTAAGCTACAACATACAACGTGCCAATGCCGCATGTTAGCCCCAAGCCAAAAGCCATCACAGAGACTTTGATATTCTGCACCATGATTGAGTTTGACATTATCGCTGGGCTCCAATTGCCGCTTTCGCTGCTTTCGACATCGACATTTGAATACTCTGATGGCAAAAAGGCAGCGGCATATGCTGGTTGGGCAAGAATGATAGCAAAACTTAAAATTGCGGCTAGCAGGAATATTCCTGCCGCAGCTATAATAAATGCTCTGTTTCTGTATAATTGTGAGGGAAGTGTTTGTGAAAAGAATGTGCTGATATTTCGTTTACCGTTATTTTCGTAAACCGCAGAATGTGCCTCAGCGGTAAGTTTTCCCAAATACTCGCAAAGGCTGCTGCCTCCAAAATAAGTCTGTGCATATCCGTAATGCCCACTCACTAAACGATACAGCCGCATCAGGTTTTCAACCTCGACAAAACTGCGTATTGGGTTATGCAACGCGTTTTCAAGCATACTCCAGTCGGTGCTGTTTTTTTCAATAAAGGCAGCTTCTGTCATTACAATTCACTCCTAAAAGGTGATTATATGGACGATTATGTCATATCCACACCAGAACAATTAAACCTAACCTACAAAATGGCTGGGCTTGGCTCCCGTTTTTTAGCTTTTGCTGTGGATACTGCAATTCAACTTTTTCTCAGTGTTGTCATTGTCATCTCTTTATCCCAGCTATCTACATGGAATCATAACACTGAATCGTATCTTGCTTTAATTATAGTGCTATATGCCCTTGTTTTTCATGGTTATTACATGATTTTTGAGATACTAATGAAAGGGCGGACACCAGGAAAAGCCTTGGTAAAAATTCGGGTTGTACTAAAAGACGGCAGGGCAGCCGATCTGTCCGGGTTGGTGCTCCGCAATTTGATCCGCTTAGTTGACTCGCTCCCTTTTTTCTATATAGTGGGCATACTTTGCATGTTTATAAACAAAGATAGCCGTCGGCTGGGGGATATAGCTGCTGGAACCATTGTTATTATCGACAAGAAACGCGCCACCCTCGACTCTATTTTGAGCAGGAATACAGCGGAGCACAATAGCAGGCTCACTGACCACGAAACCGCAATTATACGGGACTTTTTAGCTCGCAAAGCGCAATTGTCTGGAAAAGCGCGTTTTGCTTTAGCTGAGCAGATTGCTTTGCCGCTCTATGAGCGATATGGGATACCTGAGTCTCAAAGGGAGAATCCGGAATCCTTTTTGGAAGACATATATTTAGGTCGATAATATGGCTGCGATAAATCCATTCATGCATATATAGATTGCAAAGCTAGAGATATTTATATCAGCGTGACATTTATAATACACATTAAGGTTGATATATCCAAGCAATTATAATGTTGGCATCGTTTGTCTGGAGCATCAGGAATATCCGCGTTTTTTTTTTGGAAGCACTGCATGCATAAGCTGCATATCACCTGCACGGGTGCTTTGAACGTGCCTATCTCAAGCTTCTCTGTGTCCCTGGCATCACTGGCTATCAGCCTAGGTTGAGCCAGTACGCTTACAGCGACGTTCTGCCTTCAAACGCGACAAAAACAGGACAGTGTCATGGAGCTCGAGAAACAAAACGTGGCAATAGCCGGCAAAAGAGAGGCAGTTGACAGGCAGGTTCGCAAGATGCAAGGTCACTGTGCAGCAAGCAGTTGTTTATATTCTAGTGTCGTAAGTCGAACAATTAACCATATGCGCTTTCAAATACGATCAGTGGTGTTGGGCTGCGGGTTCGGAGATGATCGGAGAACTCGAGGCTTGAGCAAATTGAGGGCGCTATGGTTTTTGATTATGCTGGGATTAAAAGCATTGTCAATGTAGCGCCTCCGGTTGCACAACGCTATGGCGCTTCTGGAGGCGTAGCTGCAAATACGGTTAAAAGGATGGCAGGCAACTTAGCAGTTTTTATCGCCGTTATTATCGCAATAAGTGGCTTTGAGTACAATTGAGAGTTATAAGTTCTAGAAAACGGTGGCTCTTTTGAGGAGAGCTCTGTGCTTGAGTTGTAGGGCGAGATGAAAACATGGTTCAGCCAACCAACACAAATTTATCGGAGCCTCAAGGTTAGATCAGCTATTTTGGAGCTCTAAACGCATTGTCTATGTTGCGCATTTTAGGTTAAGCCTATCCTGAACTGTATCAAGTGCCATGACTATTGATGTTCTAAGAGACTGTTTAATATGTCTATTAATGTCAATAAATGGTACAATAACAATGAAAAGGCTATTTGCCTTTATATGAAAAGACTATGGGCTCGCATACCATCTCCAATATGGCTCAACTTTGCCAAGCTAGGAAGAGGACACTTCAGCGTCGCACACATACCGTCGCTTAGCCGAAGGATAGGTTCTCAAGCGCACGGTATGTGAAGCGACGCGAATTGCGCATAATTTGGTGGGAAAAAAATATCCAAGCGACATAACTAGAGACCAGTTCGAGATTATCAAGCCATTTTTAGAGTCAGCCGCCAAAGCAACAAGGCCATACACATATGATCTGTATGATATTTTTTGCGCAAAACTTTATGTTTTACGCGAAGGTGCAGATGGAGGGCATTGCCCCTCGGCTTTCCAAAATTGGATGATGTGCTGCCATTATCGAAAATGGGGCAAAAAAAACTACACAGGACACGATGTGCGCAGCGCTTTTTGAGGAAGCTTTAGAAGAGCCAGCTATGCCAGAGCGGACCATAAACGGAGAAGCCCTGGCCCGTCGATGCTGGCCATCGACTCAAAAAGCATTAAAAACGCATTCACAGCAAGCGTGAAAGGCTATGATGCGGGGAAAAAAAATATCAGGGGCGGAAGTGCGCTTGGGGACTGGCATTTTAGGGCTGCCCCATGGCATACATATCACGGCAGCTGGTTTTGCGGACAGGGATGGGGCAATAGGGCTGGCTGCAATTAATGCCGGCAAATACGAGAGCGTTGACACTGTTTTAGCCGACAGCGCTTCTAATGGAGAGAGCTTTGCAAAAGCGATAAAAGGGCTGGTCGACGCAAAAGTCGAAGTTGCCAGACGCAACGAGGCCCATATGTTCATAGCCCTTCCCAAAAGATGGATTGTTGAAAACCATTCGGATAGGCCGACAATTGCCGGAGGCTGTGGAAGGTTTGCGAAAGGCGCTTGGGCACATTTTGCCAAATGTTTGTATTGTAATTCATTTCAGTTCTTTTGAGGAGATACTAAACATCCTCGAAGAGCGCCAAATACAAACCAGGCAGGCAATCATTTAACTTGGCTGTGTAGAATGCCTGAAAAATCAACAAATTTAGTCGATCTCGACCACCTATATGCAGGATCATGTAGGATATAATTATGTTAATCGGACTATTCAGCCCTGTTAGCCAAATTTGAAAGCGAGGTTGTCTGGAACTTCAGAGATTTATGAAACGTAAAATAAGCACCATACTATTAACCCTTATATTGTGTGCCATAATAATTTCTCCAGTAAGCGCGGCAGGTCCGATAATAGAAGCAGGGCACTATGACATTGAAATACTTGAAAACGGCAATGCCCAAGTTACTGAGTCTTGGTCTGTGAGTTTCGACACAGAGCGCACTTATCAAGTGTATTTTCGCAAGTACCAGAAACCAGGCAGCTATAGCCTAGCCAATTGGAAGGCATCCATTGATGGCAGGCCCTTGGAAAGAATGCCTGTCGCAAGTGATTCAAACCCTGAATACAGTTTTTCTATTATTGAATCTGCCAATGAATATATGATTGAGATATACCACAAGTCAAATGATGTCAAACGAGATTTTGTTATTGGATACACAATCGAAAATGCGGTAAAGATTTATAGCGATGCCGCAGATTTCGTATGGGATTTGACAGGCTCAAACGAAGCGACAACCATTGGGGTCTTGACCGCAACAGTCACACTGCCATCTGGGCTAGAAAGTGAAGAAAGCTATCGCATTTGGGCGCATGGCCCCGAGCATGGAACATTTGTAAAAGACAACGCAGTTCAAGCTTCATTGCAAGTCGCAAATGTTTACACCTACCAGATTGTTGATATACGTGTTGTCCTTGATCCAATCTTGTTTAGCGGCGGCGCTTACATAGGTGGAAATAAGCTTGAGGAGATCCTAAGCTATGAGAAAGAGCTTGCTGACCAGGCGAATCTGGAAAGGGAGAGGCAGCAGGCTGAGTATGAGCAATTGGCTCAGGAAAGAAGGGAATGGGAAGCAAGAAATCCAATATTGAGCTGGTTAAGATACAGTCGTTTGTCAGGTGTTATTTGGTTTTTGTCGTTTTCGTTTGGCCTTCTAATGCCAATTATTATCCCTGTAAAAGCTATCTTGAAATTCGAGAAGGATTCAAAACCGTTGTATATTCCAGCAAATAGCCCAGATTATTTTAGGCAGCTGCCTGATGATACTCCTCCAGCGATACTTAACCACATGTTTGTTAATTATAACTTGCCAAAAATAAAATCCCTGAATAACCAGCATGCATTTTCTGCTACGATGCTTGATCTGTTTACCGAAGGCTACTTGGAAATGATAAGTATTGGAGGGGATGAAATTGAAATCTCTGTCAATCGCGGCAAAACGCCAGGACATGATTTTGAGCGAACGCTAATATCCTTGATATCAAGTGTGGCAGCCGATAAAAATAGCAATGCGCCTGTGGCACTGAAGGAAATCCAAAGTTATATTTCTAAGCATAGAAAAGTTGTATCTGAAATAAGGCGAAAATTCGAAAAAGAAATAGCAGAAAGCGCAAAGGAGTCTCAATACCTCGAAGAGTATACTAGGCGTAAAACAGGTTTGGGAAAGATGTTTTTGTCAATCGGAGGTGTTGGAATCATGCTGGGGACAGTGTTGGGCCTAGGTTTTGCCGCTGAAAGTATGGAAGAAAGTTTACTGTTCACTGGTTATTTAATTGCATTTGTTCTGATTGGAATCGGAGCTTTGCCAATTCTCTTAATGAAAGAAAAGAAAGGTTTTGCCGCGACACAACTGGGCACTGACAGGTCTGCATTGTGGATGGCATTTAAAAAATTTCTTGACGATTTTACTACATTTCGAGAAAAGCAGTTTCCAGAGTTCAGGCTCTGGGAAAAATATCTGGTTTATGCCACAGCCTTAGGCGCAAGCAAGAAACTAATCCAAGAGCTGGCGCTGCAATACCCCGCCTCTAGCCTCAGCGATGAGAGCGATTATCTTCGCCATAGAATGTTTTCAGAAACGGTGTCTTCAGGGGTTTTGCTCGACGCCGTAGATACGATCCAAAATATAGCTTACCCTTCATCAGATTCTTCCGGATCGGGGGATGGGGGAGGGTTTTCATCTTCTGACAGCGGCTCAGGCAGTGGTTCCAGTGGCAGCGGATTTAGATAGGCAGACGGTTGACTCCCGCTACCCAAAGTGGCTGAGCTTGGAGGCTGGAGCGAGGGGAAACGATTGGCGCTTCTGTTTGCCGCCAGATGTAATGGCAGTTTGACTAATATGGATTGGTATTGCGGAAAGTGATGATGGGCATATTTTATCAATATTCGACACTGCCAAATTATGTGCGGCGTTGAAGTGTCTTGTATCGAGTAGGTATTAATGCCAAATAAAAAGCGATAATCGGCAACAGTGTTGATTTATACAGAAAATCTGATGTAATATTTGCAGAATATTTGGATAGGGATACGGCTAGCAAAATGGGAAAAACACTTAAAGATTCGCGACCAAATACTTGAACCGGTATTGCTCACTTTTCTCGTTTGTGTTTGGAAACGTTGAGGATGCCGTCGACAAGATATTTGGCTTGGTTACAGCATGCGATGGCTCTTCTGCGACCAATGCTGAAGTCGAGTCTATCGGGCTGCTTGACATCTAAAGATTAATACTCTTTCAGGCTATTATCAACAATAAAAAAGCCAGTAATTATACTACTAGCTTGGATCTATCGCATCTATGAAATTGTTTGATCTGCCATCCATAAGAAATGGCAGATCAAAATTACACAGCTTTATTCTTTATCAGGTTTTATTATATAATTAATAGCATGCCAGGCGATGAAGCTACAAGCTCTATCGGCAAACAAACAAGTGGTTTGGCTCGCCTATGCAGTTATTTTTATTTACGAGTTTACAGGCTTTTTAAACCAACTACACCAAATTTGCAATGATAATAGCTTGAATGCGCCCTACTGTGCCATCGTCAAGCATTACTTTTATCCCATGGGGATGTGTTGCGCTGTTTGTCAAAATCCGCTTCACCTTTCCCCGGGTGAGAGCTCCAGTTCTTTGGTCTTTCTTTTGGACAATATCTACAATAAGCCCAATCTTCACATTTGACCGTTTTTTCCCGTCCATTTTTTTTCACCTTCACTTTGCTTGCCAATGCGGATTGATGCCATAAGCTGGTGTGCCAAAAAAGGCGTGCAATGTCTGCTAGCACATCCAACATGGCATATGCCAAAGCATTGGCTATATGTTATTATATTATACAGCAGTAACACCAGATTTTCGTCTTTTTTAAAATGGGATGTTTATTGCTTTTCTTTGAAAAGCGGGTATTGCATGTTGCAGTGCAATTACAGTTGCTTAAGAGTCGCTTATAAGGGTATTCTTTCCATAAATAAACAATAACACACTTTCGAGGGATGTAATCAAGCAGTGGATCCAACAACAATTCTTAAACAGTATTTTGGCTACGACTCCTTTCGCGAGGGGCAATTAGAGCTGGTCAATGCCCTTGCCAGTAAAAAAGATGTGCTGGCGATAATGCCCACAGGCGCAGGGAAGTCTCTTTGTTTCCAAATTCCAGCCATGATGCTTCCTGGAACGACTTTGGTTGTATCCCCGCTGATTTCCCTCATGCGAGACCAGATCCAAGCCCTTGCAGCCTGTGGCATTCCAGCAGCGTTTATAAACAGCTCGCTCCAGGATGGGGAAATCCGGCAAACCTTTTCTAACGCATACAAGGGCCTGTATAAGATCATATACATAGCGCCTGAGCGCCTTCTGACCCCTTCAATGCTGAGACTTGCAGCCAGCTTGGATATTTCCTTCATTGCAGTTGATGTAGCGCATTGTGTGTCCCACTGGGGACCGGATTTTCGAAAAAGCTACTTGGATATTCCCAAGTTTGTGGATTGCCTTCAAGCTAGGCCAGTCATTGGGGCTTTCACGGCAACAGCTACCCCTTGGGTGCGTGATGATATGTTAAAAAACCTTAAGCTAAAGAAGCCTCTTGTAAAAGTGACAGGTTTTGACAGGCCTAACTTGTACTTTGAAGTGCTTGAGCCAAAAGACAAGAATTATACACTTCGCCAGTACCTGAAAGAGAATGGCGGCAATGGAATCGTCTATTGCTCTACCCGCAAACAAGTGGAAAAAGTCACTGATATGCTGTTGTCAAATGGCTTTTCTGCTGTGCGATACCATGCGGGGCTAACGCGAAATGAGCGCATAGAGTCCCAAGATGATTTCTTGAATGACAAGGCAAGAGTAATAGTAGCAACAAACGCCTTCGGAATGGGCATAGATAAATCAAACGTCAGGTTTGTAATCCATTATAACCTTCCGATGAGTGTGGAAAGCTATTTCCAAGAAGCGGGCAGGGCAGGAAGGGATGGATTGCCAAGCGACTGCATTTTATATTTTGCGAAGAACGATATTAATATTGCCCGTTTTTTGATCAACAAAAGCTATAACAAGATTGAAATTGCCCGCAATATGAAGTTATTGGACCAAATGGTGGGTTATTTCAATACTAAAGGCTGCTTAAGAAAATATATGCTTAATTATTTCGGCGAACAGCCACCTGAGAGTTGCAGTGGTTGTGCAAATTGCGCACGCAGCGTTGGAAAAAAATACTTGTCAACAGACGCCAGCGAAATCCTCTCCCATATCATGTTATTAAACAATATGGGCAAACAGCTAGCATTCTCCCAAGCCTGCGATATACTGCTCGGCAAATCAGAAGCTTATTTCGAGTTGCCTACTTATGATTCAATGAGGGGATATGCATCCCGCTATATCCAGCAATTAGTTATGTGCTTGAAAGAGGCAGGGTATTTGAAGAATACTGCTAAGCTGGCATTGACACAAAAGGCGGTCAAAGAGCTTAATTTCCAAGTTGTGCAAAAGCCTGATGGGGCAACAACACGAAGCGCAACATCGAAGGGTAAAGTTGATCTGCATAAATACCTATTCTCCGAGGAATTGTTCACCAAACTCCAATCCCTTCGCCATGTGATAGCAAATGAAGAAAATGTGCATCCCCACAATATCTTTTCTGATGCCACTTTAGTGGACATGTGCTACAAGCATCCATATAGCGATGTGGAGTTTTTATCAGTCAAAGGTGTAGGGGAGTTCAAGCTGAAACAGTATGGCGCACGGTTTTTAGGGTTGCTTGCCCAAGAAGAGCGGATGGCTCAAGGAAAGGCTTGCGCTTTCACGTATGGTTTTTTACACAAGCATATGAAAGTAGAAGAAACTCCAGTGCAGATTCTAGGGGTGGTTAACAATATCAATGCTGTTTTGGCCAAATTTAACCAGCCAAGGACCAGCTCACAGAGGCTTAGCAGCCTGCTGGTGGATGCCGGCTACTTGAGACAGTCCCAAGGCGCGCTCATGCCAACATTCGGGGGGCAAAAAATTGGGATTGCACCAAATGCAAATACACAAATGTTTGATCCAGCTGCCCAGGAAGTTTGCTTGGAGTTGGCAGTGGAAGATCTAAACAACCAGTTGAGCACCCAATGAAAAAAAATAAAAAAGCAGCTTGAAGTATCGAGTGGCAGCAAGAGTTGCTTCACAGATACTTCAGGCTGCTTGCTTCTTTTGCCACTGAAATAACTCAAAAAAATTCTTGCTTAAGAAGCTAAATGGCGCTTGGTTATTGTGAAATCAGCTGTATACTTTCAATGCAACTGCCCGAAGTTTTGAAGCGTCTTCCAAGCTCACTAAAGCTTGGAGGTATATCCCATCCTCTTGGTATTTGCTGTCGATAACTTGGCCTGTGGTATATATCTTTGAGACCAGTGAGCCGGAGTCAAATGGCAACAGGACTGCCAGCACACTGCGCATCTCGGAAAGCTTTTGGGTGATGGCATCTGCTAGCTGTTCCATGCCCTGGCCTGTCAAAGCTGACACGGAAAGGCTGTCCTTGGATTGGAATGTTTCTCCTGAAATATCAGCTTTATTATATACAGTCAAGATAGGTTTGTCATCTGCCCCCAGGAAAGAAAGCACATCATTGACAACCTGGATTTGCTGCAACCGGTCATCTGCTGAAGAATCCACCACCAAAACAAGCAAGTCGGCATACTTAACTTCTTCAAGGGTTGCTCGAAAAGCGTCCACAAGATCGTGGGATAATTTGTTGATAAACCCTACAGTATCGACAAGCAAAAAATCCCCGCTGCCAACATTGACCTTCCGGGACACAGGATCCAAAGTAGCAAACAGTTTGTCTGCGACTAGCACATCACTGCCGGACAGGTAATTCAAGATTGTCGATTTTCCGGAATTTGTATAACCTACGAGCGCTACAATCGGCACATTTATGCGCTCCCTTGAAACTCTGTTGACATCCCGTTGCTTCTTGATTTTGTCTATCTCTTTCTCCAGCTCATTCAACCGCCGCCTAAGCAGGCGCCTATCAACTTCCAGCTGGGTTTCGCCTTCGCCCCTGCGGGCGCCGCCGCCACCACCTCCGCTTCCACCTCCGCCCATGCGGGAGAAGTGGGTCCAATAACCAGCCATTCGCGGAAGCAAGTACTTCATTTGTGCCAGCTCAACTTGAAGCCGGCCTTCATGGGTTAGCGCGCGGTCAGCAAAGATGTCTAGTATCAGCGAGGTCCTATCTAAAATATCGATCTTTTCGCCCAGCTCTTTTTGTATATTGCGTATCTGTGCCGGGGACAATTCATCGTCGAATATGACTGTGTCTGCGTTAAGGGCTTGTGCCTCCAGCGATAAATCGTGGAGCCTGCCAAAACCCAGATAGTAAGCCCTGTCAGGTCTCGAGCGTGATTGCAGCACAGATCCTATCGTTATATAGCCTGCAGTTTTTGCCAACTGGTACAGCTCCTCAAATGGCTGGGGGGCATCCCGGTCTCCCTCAAGGCCAACCAGGATGGCTTTGGCAATCTCTGATTCCGATTTGATTGTGTCAGCTGGTGAAATACTGGCGTCAGCTATAAAAATTTCGTCCCAAAGCAAGTCATCAGGTATTGAGCTGGCCTTGTAAGGACCGAATAAACGCGCTTCAATCTTGTCGTTTGAAACAGCTTCCAATATTCCAACCTGCATGGAGACCGCTTTCCCGCCCAACACGCCCACGGCCGCCATTGCGTCAAGCCGGATGTTGATTAGCGCTTGGATGTCAGCGTCAGACAATGAAGGATTGCCCCCAGGGTGGGTATGGATGCAGCGGATTCCGCTCAGCCGCGATTTAGAGCGCCGCTTGCGGATAACCGGAATTTCCACCCTGTCGGTTTCTCCCACAGCGACTTTAAGCACATATCCTGAACGGTCGATATAAACCATGGCTTCCCGGCTGGTGGCTTCAGTGAAAGAAGCCAGCAAATCCAGCATTTCTTCTGTGGCAAATTGGTTTCTGTTTATTTCTATTTCGTAAATGCCTTTTAACCGCTCGATATAAGATTTTCGGATTCCGTCTAGGTTTCCATTAATTTCACTCATCTATTAGTATTTATCCTCTCTATGTTAAAAGAATACTATATCAAGGTGTAGAAGTCCACTAGAGAACCTATCAAAATATGCGTGGTAGGGTTCTTTCAACAATAAAAAAAGGCAAGTGTGCCATTAACACACTTGCCTGAAACATTTAGAATTTAGATGCTTTGGAATACTTGACAATATCTTCTGATGAGTGCATCGCGCTCATTGCCTTCGGCATCTGGATGGTTCTCAGCTACATACCTGAGAATTAAATTATAGATTTTATATTCGTCTGCCATAATGTCTCCTTTTATTTAAGTGCAAGCCTTTAGCTTAATAAGTTGCGTTGTTGTGAACCCACTCATGCACTACACGGAGTTTGTCTGGGTCTACGTCGCCAGGAGCAATAAATGACCTGTCATTTCCAAAGACCAAGCCGCCGCCCGGTGCAAACAAATCGATGACTTTTTTAGCTTCTTCAATGCCTTCTTCTGCACTGATGAACCTGAGTGTGGATGATGGCACACCAGCGATAACGGAGAATTGGCCGTTGAAGCGGCGGTTGAACTCTTCATACTCTCTGGGTTCGAGGAGCGCTACGAGGCTTGATTTTGGAAGATCTTGCAGATAGTCATAATGCTGTGCCCATGGTCCTTCAAAGTTGGACAGATATTTTGTTCCTGCGTTGAAATATGATTCAACACATTTTCTGTAGTGTGGCCAATAAACCATGCCGAAGAATTTTGCGTTGAGGAATGTTGGAACGTGGTGCTGTTTTGCTGCCCATGGGAAAGGTGGAAGCGTGGTGCCTGGTTTTGGCAGCCCTGCTTCAGTGTATGGCAACATTACTTCAATGGCTTTGAGAACTTTCTCTGGATAGCGGCGAAGGTCTGCCAAAGCAGCTGTGAAACCGCGGTAATAATCGAAGAAGCTGTCCATGAACACTGTGCCGCCGCCTGCGCCTTGTACGCATGGAAGGCCAAGTTGCTCTTTAACTGCGCGGATGGCATATGTCTCGCGAGTATTGATCTCGCGTTGTTTGATGATGTGTGACAATGTCGCATAAGATGCTTCTTCATCATTCTCTTGGAAATAATCTAATTTCCTCAATGCCATTTTTGTAATTAATTTGTACGGGTCCTCATAAAATTCCTCGTACTCTTCAACGGTCATGTTTGAATGGTCTTTGTGCTGTGGTGTGACACCGTTTGGTGATACGTAATGCTCTTTGCTGTTGATCATGACACTCAGTTTTGTTCCGTGGCTGGCGGCAGCTGCCCTTATGCCATCATAGAAGAAATCTGTGTTTGCTTTCACAAAGCATTCAGCTTCAAGATCAAAGTTCTCCCATACGTCTTCAAGCTTTAGTCCACAGTAGGCGATGGCCCAGTGGGATACTTGGCTTAGAATTGGAACCCTGTCAGGCTCCTGCACTAAGTCAGTTGCTGTGTTGAAACGGTTTACCCGCTCATCATAGAGTTTCTGCATTTCTTCAGTCATTGTTCCTCCAGAAAACCCGTAAATCGGTTTTCAAAAAATATTTTTGGGGCTTTAAATATGCCTAAAACACAATTGGCGAAGATATCGCGCCATTGTGCAAAGGTGCAAAAAGAAGACTGGCACTTGGAAATTTCAATTAGTTATGCGCAAGCCAAATCAAGCTTGTACATAATAAAAGGATCAATAGCGATTTTCCAATTAAAAGCGCAATACTCAAAATCACTCTAAGAAATATGCGAGATATTTTTATAATGCTAAATCATAGAATATATGAAAATTTACTATTTGTCAATAAAATTGCCAGAACCTCACTGATTTTTGTAGATGTGTGAATATAAATCGTATATTTATTTGTATATTAGCGGAAGCAGACATGTTTGTGCTATTAAAATATTCAGAATTATAGTTAAGCAAGCCTTTTAAATTGCCAAAACTATTAAAAAAGGCTTGATAGCAGCCCTGTTAATATTTTTTGCTGGACAACAAGCATATTTTATGTAATATTTTGGCTATCAAGCGGCAACTGGCAAAAAAAAAAATCGAATAGCTACACATCTAAAGTTATCACATATTATCAATCTAATTGCAAAAAAACCTTCATAAATTGTACACAAAGAAATTTTACTAAAGTATTCGACCAATTCAATTTCATCGAAGCCATACTTTAAATTTATAGAGTAATCACCTTCTTTTCTAATCCATCTATAGCAAAAATTAGACTCCCTTTCAAAAAAGAAACACTAGCTGCAACATGCGGATTGTGTCCAATGGCTGCTTTATGCTAGCGTCTGCCTATGCCTTATTTTTGTATAAAATAGGACTGTTAAGTGTTGGATCACACTATGTCCTAGCGCCATATGTCCACAGCTTAACCTTCACCTCTTGATACAGTAAGTTTTTAAGTTAGAGTATAGTATCCAAAGCTGATAGTCCTTTTGATAAACAACCAAGAAAGGCGACAACTAAGCCAGTTCTTGCTTATGTGCGTTTTACAGCAAAAAAAGGTTTCTTTCTTGAATAAATGACTATGCTGATAATACTGAAAAAAAACATTTATGTTATAATTAGGTAGGACAAAGTTGCATCAACTAAAACCAATACGAAATCAATCGCAAATGTGTGTTTTGTATTCAATTAACCGCCAATACTCGACAAAACTGTCAATAACGGACACAACGCTCCTTGCCAAAGCGAAATGATAAACAGACAAAACAAGAAAAAGAGGCAAAAAAGAGCCGGCAGTTAATAAAAATGCCGGAAACAAGGAGGGATAATGACCGAAGAAATTAAAAAACTGTACGATGAGCGAGTCAACCGTTTTATTACCACATCAAACCTGAATGAGCCTGACAGGGTTCCGATTATGAACTCCACAGGAGTTTGGGCGATTGCTTACTCAGGCTACACTTATGCAGACCTGTACGAGAACTTCGATTTAGAGACCGAAGTCTTTTTAAAATCCCATGAAGGTTTCAACTACGATGGAACCAGAACCGGAGGCGGAATCAACCACATGGTCAAGTTCCATAACGAACTTGGCAGTTTCCAAAACTTTATCTCGCCCAATGCAGTCACACTGCAGCATGCAGAAACTTCCAGCATGGAAGCAGACGAGTATGACGAGTTTATCGCAGACCCCTTCCGTTTCATCGCCAATAAAATTGCTGTAAGGAAGATTACTGCTTTCCAGCAGGATGATGAAGAGGAAGTTTACAGGCTGATGAGCGAGCTTTTCCAGAAACCCGCCCAAGTAAGAGCTAAAACCACCGTTGCAGATGCTATCAAAAACAAACTTGGCATACCCGCGATTTCAGGCGGCAGCAATATAGTGAACCCGATCGACCAGATATTCGACTTCGTTCGTGGATTCAAAAACACAATGACTGATATCCGCCGCAGGCCGGAAAAACTTCTTGCAGCTGTCGAAGCGATGATTCCATATGCTGAGCGCAACATACCAAAAGGGCCATTGCCTGAGTTCCCATGGATTACTGACAACCACCATATCGCCAAATTCCTGACAAGCGAATTGTTTGGCAAATTCTACTGGCCTTACTACAAGACATCAGTCGAAGGAGTATTCAACGCTGGGACAAAATTCCTCTCACACTTTGAAGGATCCTGGGAGCAGCATTATGACTATCTACAAGACCTGCCAAAGAAGAGCTTGATATGCATCCTTGAGGATGACGAAGTAGAAGTTTTCAAAAACCGTTTTGCCAACCAATTCACAATTTATGCCGGCATCCACAGCAGCACATTAAGGTCCGGCGATATCGATAAGTGCAAAGACGAAGCTAAGAAAATAATCGACATCGCTGCGCCGGGCGGAGGATACATATATGGCCTTAGAAACGGCCTGCTTGCCCCTGGGGATGGAGATGCTGAAGTTATCCGCGCTTTGAACAAATTCATACTAGAATACGCAGTCTATTAGGAGGCTCAAATGAGGGAAAGAGATATCTACAAGCTAGTTGAAAGGTATGTCACAGAGTTTTTTCCTGACCTCGAAGGAGAAGCGCGCCAACATCGCATAGAAGCATTATGCGCTTCGTTTATGAATGTATAAATCCCTATAAGCCATAGTTCGCAAACTGTATAGCCTATATACGGGCAATAATCAAGCAAACGGCTCAGGCCAGCACTTAAGCGCAAGCCTTTGTTGGCCCGATTGGCCTTTGATTGTCTAAGTCAGGCGCATGTGGGCGAACACTCATGCCTGCCGCCCTGCAACATTGCACAAATCAAGCCTTTGGGCACAATAATGGCAAATGGCATTTAACCCTTGCGGGCGGGGTATATTCACTTATGCCCGCTTTAGTCAGTTTGACAAGGAGGCAAGGCCGCTTTATTGCCATAGCTGGCGCTATGGGTATAACGCGGCTATATGAGGATGACTGAAGATATTAAAAAACTATATAATGAAAGAGTTGAGCGGTTCATCACCACATCTAACTTGAAAGAGCCCGACAGGGTTCCGATCATGAACTCCACAAGTGTATGGGCGATATCCTACTCGGGCTACACATATGCCGATTTGTATGAGAACTTTGATTTGGAGGCAGAAGTTTTTGTAAAGGCCCATGAAGGATTTTTCTATGATGGGACCAGGACCGGTGGCGGCATCAACCACATGGTCAAGTTCCATAACCAATTGGGCAGTTTCCAGAATTTTATCTCCCCAAATGCTGTCACGCTGCAGCACTCGGAGACTTCCAGCATGGAAGCAGACGAGTATGACGAGTTTATCGCAGATCCTTTCCGCTTCATCGCCAACAAGATTGCCATCAGGAAGATTACGGCATTCCAAGACGAAGATGAGGAAAAAGTTTACCAGCTAATGGCTGAGCTGTTCCAAAAACCAGCCGAGATCAGGGCTAAAACTACCGTAAACGAAGCCATCAAGAATAGGCTTGGCATTCCTGCAATTTCGGGCGGAGGCAACATTGTGAATCCAATCGACCAGATTTTCGACTATGTCCGCGGATTTAAAAACACGATGACAGATATCCGCCGCAGGCCTGAAAAACTGCTTGCTGCTGTCGAAGCGATGATTCCATATGCTGAGCGCAACATACCAAAAGGGCCATTGCCGGAGTTCCCATGGATTACGGACAACCACCATATCGCCAAGTTCCTTACAGGCGAGTTGTTTGGAAAATTCTATTGGCCATACTACAAGACATCAGTGGAAGGCGTATTCAACGCAGGAACAAAATTCCTCTCCCACTTTGAAGGGTCCTGGGAGCAGCATTATGACTATCTGCAAGATTTGCCAAAGACAAGCTTGATTTGCATACTTGAAGATGACGAAGTAGAAGTGTTCAAAAAACGCTTTGCTGGCCAATTCTGCATTTATGCAGGGATACATAGCAGCACGCTTAGATCTGGCGATATTGAAAAGTGCAAAGAAGAAGCCAAGAGGATCATCGATATCGCCGCTCCGGGCGGAGGGTACATCTACGGCCTTAGAAACGGCCTGCTTGCCCCTGGAGACGCAGATGCCGAAGTGATCCGCGCCATCAACCAATTCATACTTGAATATGCTGTCTATTAGGAGGCGACATGAGGGAAAGAGATATTTATAAACTGGTTGAAAGATATGTGGAAGAGTATTTTCCTGATCTAGAAGGTGAAGCGCGCCAACAACGGATTGAAGCGTTATGCGCTTCCTTTATGAACGTCTAGCGAGGCTAACCCTAATTGCTTGAGCAAAGCAGCAACAAGCCATTATGTTGCTGCTTTGCCTTTTAACAGGCTGGAAACTGCGCTAAAAAATTAACCGCAGCTGTGATTTGTATAAACAGTTATTGCATATCCTGTCCAATTGATTTAAAATTTTATATGAGACGAAATGAGCAATTTAAATAGGCCAGAGTCGCAATCAAAAAGTTCCACACATGCCCCACATAAACTCAAGTGAAAAAGCGCTATTGCTGCAAACATGAGGCGATAAAATATGCGCTAATTGGAGGCTAAAAGAAAAAATGACTGAAGATGTGAAGAAACTGTATGATGAAAGAGTCAACAGGTTTGTGACAACCGCAAACCTAAACGAGCCCGACCGTGTTCCGATAGTCGGCAGCTCAGGATCCGGGGCAATCCACTATGCCGGTTTAAATTTTGCCGATCTGCTAGAGAATTACGAGCTGGAAGAAAAGCTGTATATGGCGGAAGCTGTCCAGCAGAATCCGTACATAGACGCTTTTGGCGGCTCAGGGATCAACCACCAGATGAAAATAGCAACAGCCCTTGGCAGCAAGACATTCTTCATCTCCCCCAACGGGATCAATGTCCAGCACCATGAGACATCGAGCATGAAGGTAGAGGAATATGACGAGTTTATCGCCGACCCCATGAAATTCCTCGCAGACAAGATTGCAGTCAGAAAAGTCACCGGATTTAGGGATGGCACTGATGAAGAAGTCTATGCAAACTTGGCGTCGCTCTTTGACAAGGCAGCCGAAATCCGCAGAGGGAGCTATGCAAACAAGCTCATCATGGAAACCCTAGGCCTGCCGAGCCTCACTGGCGGCGCAGGCAGCGGGCTCGGAGGGTCAATAACACACCCGACTGATGTTTTCTTCGATTTTATCCGCGGTTTCAAAGAGACAATGACAGACATGCGCCGTAGGCCGGAAATGGTTGATGCTGCAATAGCCGCGCTTAGCCCATTCTACGAGAGGAATTTCCCAACTAAATACGTGGGGCCATTCCCATGGATGAATGACACACACCATATTGCAACATTCCTTACAGGCCCCCTCTTTGAGCGCTACTACTGGCCGTTCTACAAAAAATCAGTTGAAGCTTGCCATAATGCGGGAATCAAGTTGATATCAGTCTTTGAAGGGCGATGGGAGCAGCACTTTGACCTTCTTGACGAGCTGCCAAAGGGAAGCATGATTGCCCAGCTTGAAAAATTTGAGCAAGTTGTGAACTTCAAAGAACGCTACGCCGGCCAATTCGCTATTTATGGGGGCATGACCGGTTTGCTAAGGCTCAATACCTTAGAGGATAGCATTGACAGGATCAAGAAGACCCTTGATGTCGCAGCACCTGGCGGAGGCTACATTTTCAGCTCTGGAGGAATCTCTGCCCCTGGCGATGGAACCCCAGAGAGGCAAGAAGCAGTCACCATTTGGGTCTATGAGAACGCAAAATACTAAATAAACATTAGGAGAATAATGGCATGGAAGATAGGCTATATAACCTGGTAGTTAGATATGTCGACGAGCGCTTTCCAGATTTGGAGGGAGAGGCCCGCCAGAGGCAAATTGATGCGTATTGCATCTCATTCTTAAGAGTCTAGCGACAATGTATAAATCCAAGCCTTGTGGAAACCAGGTTTCCACAAGGCTTTTTGGGGTGTTTGCACTGCAGGGCAGCGCGGCAAAACTTCCGGGCGAACGTAAACGGCACTTTAAAGAGCCAAGCCCTTTAAAAAGCAGTTATCGCAGGTCAAGTCGCATTTCTTGTCGTAGAAAGCTCTTGGCTTAAGGGGGGAGCTTTTGCTTTTTCTACAATATAACAGTCAACTGTCGTTCCTTTTCCCTCATCGCTAGCCAGCTCCACATGCCCGTCATGGTATTCTACAATGCGCTTTATTATTGCCAACCCAAGCCCTGTCCCGCCTGTCTTTTTGGACCGGGATTTGTCTATCCTATAGAAGCGCTCAAATACACGGTCTTGGTGTTGGACAGGTATCCCTATGCCTGTGTCGGCCACTGAGATTTTGCACACTCCATTGTCTTTTGACAGCGTGGCAACTACTTCCCCTCCGGGATTGTTATATTTAATTCCATTGTCAATCAAGTTATAGAGCAACTCGTCAATCATTTGCCGGTTCGCAGTGATATTGAAGGGCTCTCCGATTATTTTGACGCCAACTTGTTTTTCCTCTGCGTTTCCCTGCAGGGCGCCGGCTACAGACTGGGCTAGCTCCAGCAGGTCGAACTCTGTGTTCTCAGCCACTATGACCCCCTCGTCAAATTCAGAAAGCTTGATGATATCTTCAATGATGTTAATAAGCCGCTGTGACTGGGCGAATATTTTTTGCGAGAATTCTTTTGTATCATTTTCCTTTGCAATGCCGTTTGCCATCATCTCTGACAATGCCGAGATCGTGGTCAGCGGAGTTTTTAGCTCGTGGGACACATTTGCAGAAAACTCCTTGCGCTGGATCTCTGCTTGGTGTTTGTATGAAATATCCAGCAAAAAAACAACCCCGCCTGTGATCTGGCTGCTATCGCCTACATAGCTGAAGTATACTTCATAGATCTTTTCGCCCCGCTCAAGGATGATTTGGGAGCTCGTTCCGGACAAGCAGCCTGCCACACATTCCCGAAACTCAATTTCACGGCAAATGTGCATGATATTGCTGCCTTCCAACTCTGTATAGCCAAAAATATCAAGGGCGCTTTTGTTAGCCGCGAGAATGGTTGCTGCTTTGTTGAACAATATAAACCCTTCAGGCATGTTGCGGGTTATCGCCTCAATGGTGTCAGCCCTGTCTGCGAGCAGCACCATCTGCTCTGCCAGCTCTTTCTTTTGGGTGTTGATCTTCTTTGCGTAAGGCGCAAGCTCCTCATAAACATACTGGTTTTCCCCGTCAAAATCTATATTCTCCAAAGGTTGCAGAATATACTTGGAAAGCCTATTGGTTGCCATATTCGCTATTGCCAACACCAGCACAGTCACACCCGCTATTGCCGGCAAAACTGCAAAGAAAACACTTGAAATACGGCTCATTGTCTTGGAGACGCGAAGCACATTGCCATCTTTGAGCCTCAAAGCATAGTAATAAGTGTCTTTGCGCAAGGTGTCTGAGTAGCGTGTCGCTTCCCCCCAGCCATCCCGCAACGCTGCTTGGAACTCTCTTCGCTCCATGTGGTTCTCAAGGGAAGCATAGCTGGCCTTGTTGTCTGCTATTACAGACCCGTTTGGCGCAATAAGGGTTATCCTCGCTACTTCAGGCTCATAGTCAATATAGCTGGAAAGAAGGTTGTAATCAACCTCAGACATGTCCAGGATTTTCCCGATTAGCCCTGCCTGCTCTTTAATCTCGGCTATTTCCCGGTTGCGAAAAGCGACATACACAATTCTGCTGACAGATGCAGACAAAAGCAAAGAGCTCAATATAATCAATGCGAGAAAAATAACATAAATTCTTTTTCTCATATCATTCACCGAGCTTGTAGCCTACATTGCGGATTGTTTTGATGCAGCTTCCACTGTCTCCAAGTTTTTGGCGCAAGGTGCGGATATGCATGTCGAGAGTTCGGCTTTCGCCTTCATAATCTATGCCCCAGACCGCGTCCATGATTTTATCCCGTTCCAAGGCAAGCCCTGTATTTAAAAGCAGGTAGCTTAACAGCTCGTATTCTTTATAAGTCAAGACAATAGTTTTACCATCCACACTGACTGACCTGCGGGCATTGTCAATTTCTATGCCTCCATAACGCAAATTGCCAGCAGCTGCTGAGACCATATCGCTTCTGCGCATCAAGGCGTTGACACGTGAAATCAATTCCAAGACCCCAAAAGGCTTCGTTATGTAGTCATCAGCTCCCCAATCCAACCCCTTGACTTTATCCATCTCGCTGCCCTTTGCTGTGAGCATTATTATTGGAAGCGTTTTTGTCTCCAGCCTGTCTCGAAGCTGTTTTAAAATAACGAGCCCATCCTCGCGCGGGAGCATAATATCGAGAATAGCCAGGGAAGGCAGTTCATTTTGGATTGCATTAAAGAACCCGCTGCCGCTCTCAAACCCTATGGTTTCAAATCCAGCTGATTCGAGGGAATACGCTACAGCTTCGCGGATATCTTCATCATCCTCTACGATATAAATTTTATTCATTGGCTAGCCCTGCTTTCTGGCGTTTGCCTGTTATTAGCAGTATTGTCAACATGCCGCTATGCGGCCACATCGCTCTTGTTTTATGGCAGCTAGCGATGGCGCCAAGCCTTTTTTCACACACGCGCCGAAATCAAATGTGCCTATTTCCATTGCAGCTTCTGCCATCATATGCCCATCGGAATGGAAGATGCGGCATGCAGCCCACAGCTTTTTTTAAGCAAGCCAAATATTTTCTTGGCGAAGAGTAGTGGGCGCCAATGTTATATGCCCTGCAATTGGTTCTGGTAACGTAAAAATATGCTGTTGGAACCGCCAAACTGCACATAAAATCCTAAAGTGGCTCATCCAAACCTGCCAGTGATATAATCTTCACAGCGTTTGTCCTTCGGCATTGAGAATATCTGCTCGCTGTCTCCAAACTCGACCATTTCCCCTAAAAGGAAAAATGCGGTTTTGTCGGAAATCCGTGTTGCTTGCTGCATATTGTGGGTGACAATGACCACTGTATATGTTTTTTTTAGTTCTGACACCAAATCCTCTATCTTAGATGTGGAGATCGGATCCAGCGCAGAAGTGGGTTCGTCCATTAAAAGCACATCGGGCGATACTGACAGCGCCCTGGCGATGCACAAACGTTGTTGTTGGCCGCCAGATAAAGACAATGCGCTCTTTTTCAGCCTGTCTTTGACCTCATCCCATATCGCGGCATCCTTAAGGGCTTCTTCCACAATTTCATCCAGTTTGTGCCGCGCTTTGATTCCATGGGTCCTAGGTCCAAAGGCTATGTTGTCGTAGATGCTCATAGGAAAAGGGTTTGGTTTTTGGAACACCATCCCCACGCGTTTTCGCAGCAAGTTGATGTCAATGTCGCCGTATATGTCCTCTCCGTCCAACAATATTTCCCCTGTTATCCTGCAGCCTTCTATCAAGTCGTTCATCCTGTTCAAGGATTTCAGGAGTGTGGATTTGCCGCATCCAGAAGGGCCGATGAGCGCTGTTATAGCGTTTGCTTCAATATCCATGGTGACATTCTTAAGCGCTTTGAAATCGGTATACCACAGTTCAACATTGCGCAGTGTAAATTTATGCATTTGCCTAACCTTTTTACTATTTTACTATTTTATTTGCCAAATACTCAGATAGCAAGTTGATTCCTATAACCATGGCCAACAGAACGACTGCCGTGGCGTATGCTTGGCCTGTATATAATCCTTCGCTAGACAATGCATACATATGTATTGCAAGGGTTCTTGCTGAGGCCATTGGGGTAGTTGGTATCCTGGCGATAGACCCTGCTGTGTATAACAACGCAGCTGTCTCACCGACTATTCTCCCGACTGAGAGAATTATCCCCGCTAAAATCCCAGGCGAGGCTGATGGCAGCACGATATAAAATACAGTCCGCAACTTGCCTGCGCCCAGCCCAAACGCCCCCTCCCGGTAGCTGTCTGGCACAGCCTTCAAGCTTTCCTCAGTGGTGCGCATTATCAGCGGTAAAATCATAATAGACAATGTGAATGCGCCAGAGAGAATAGACATGCCCCATTCAAGCCGGATAACAAAGAACAGCATTCCAAACAGCCCATAGACGATTGATGGGATGCCTGACAATGTTTCCGCGGTAACCCTGACAACTTTCACAAGGCGGCTGCCCCGCTTTGCGTATTCAACAAGGTAGATAGCAGAAAATACCCCGATCGGAACCGCAATAAGCAGTGAAAGGACAACCAAGATGAATGTCGAAATTAAGGCAGGGAACAAAGAAACATTTTCACTGTTGTATTTTAACGCAAAAATGGAAGGTTTCAAATATGGCAAACCTCTGGTTATGATATGGCTGATTATAAAAACTAACACCAAAAAAGTTGTCCCTGCGCATAGCCATGTGAATACACATAGGAACAAATCAAATGGTTTCTTTTTAGATAGTTGTTTCAAAGTGCACTCCTCCGGTTCAAAAGCGAAAACACTAAGTTTATTAGTAGAATGAAGACGAACAAGACAACCCCGGTAGCGACCAGCGCATCCCTGTGCAATCCCTCAGCATAACCCATCTCTATCACTACATTTGCGGTAAGTGTCCTCAAGCCCTTTAAAAACTCCTTTGGCATCCTCAATAAAGCCTGGTTCCCGGCAACCATCTTCACTGCCATTGTTTCGCCAATCGCCCTGCCAATCCCAAGGACCACTGCCGCCATCACACCGGATTTGGCAGCAGGGATGACAATGAAAAAAACTGCGCGCTCATGGCTGGCTCCTAGCGCCACCGCACCTTCGTACAATTCTTCAGGCACAGCCCTCAATGATGTCTCTGCAATGCCGATGACAGTGGGCAAAATCATTATTCCAAGCAGCAAAGAAGCAGTAAGCATACTGCTGCCGTTCCCTCCAAACCACGTGCGGACCAAGGGGACCAAAACCACCATGCCAAAAAAACCGTATACAACAGAAGGTATGCCCGCAAGGAGGCTTATTGTTGGCTTCAAAAACGCATATAGCCGCTTCGGGCATATTTTTGCCATAAAAGCAGCTGTAAATATGCCGATCGGCACTCCGAACAGGATTGCGCCAGTTGTCACATAAATGCTGGCGATTATCATCGGAAATATCTCAAAAGACGCAGGTGTATCAGTAGGAGACCAGTCTTTGCCTAGAAGGAATTTCAAAACCCCTATCTCCAGCATTGCAGGAACGCCCCCCGCAAATAAAAATACACATATCAGCCCTACCGCCACGATGGCGGTTAAGGCTGAAAGCGTAAACACAATATGCATAATTTGTTCTCTGTGCTTTCCAGAGTTAGTTGATGTGGTCATTCAACGCTCCAAATCGAAACTTCACCTGTGAAGATAGCCCTGACTTCTTCTTTTGTCATTCCGGTCGCCGGATTTTCTTTGTTTACAATAACGGCAATTCCGTCAATGGCAATAGATTCGTCGGTGAGTTGTTCCAACTCGGATTCTTTAAGGTCGCGGCTAGCCATGCCGATATCGCATGTGCCGTTGATCGCTGCTGCCATTCCGGCAGACGAGTCTGTCATGTGGACTTCGATGTCCGCGACCTCATTGATCTTCAAGTAAGCTTCGACAAGCTTTTCCATCAATGGGAAGACTGAAGATGATCCGTTGATAACGAGTTTGCCTTCAGGCCTTTGCGACTCGAATGGACCGGTGTCCTGCATTGTCACACAGCTTTTGGCTACAATGTCTTGGCCGTCTTTTGAGAAAATAAAGGCTACAAAGTCAGCAGCGACTCCTTCAAGCTCGCCTTTATAAGCAATCTTGAATGGGCGTGCTATTGGATAAGCGCCGTTTTTTATGTTTTCGATTGTCGGTGCTGCCCCTTCAATTTGAAGGGCTTTGACTGTGTCATTCAACGAGCCTGTTGAAATATAGCCAATGGCATTGGCATCATTTGCGACACTTGTAAGAACGATGTCAGTGCCATCGGCGATGATGGCTTCTTTTGTTGTCATGTCTTTTGTCACGTCGCCTTCTTTGACTTGGATTCCCATCAATTCGATAAACGCCCCTCGGGTTCCGCTTCCGTCTTCGCGAGATATGACAGTGATGTCATTTCCCCCAGTGTTGTCCCCGCCTCCGCCAGTTCCAGTTGTGGGATTGCTTGCGCATCCGGCAATTATAGCGCCAAGGAAAATCGCAGCAAGCAGTAATGTCAGTGATTTCTTCATAATTTACCCCAAATTTATTTAAGTTTATATAAAGATTATATGAAGGGCTTGTAAAAAACAAACGCAGCTCAATGTAAGGGCTGTGTAAGTATTTAAATTGATTTTAATCAAAAAAATAGGCATTTGGCCAAGACCATCATTTTTAGTGGTGCCAGCATGTATAGTGGTTGTTGTATTATTATGGAAAGCATGGCTTGAATTATGATTCTATTTTGGGCATACTGGCTTGGGAAATGTTATTCGAAAGAAAAATCAGCCAAATTCCATTTCTAGTCAAAAAAAGGAACGATTGGGCAATTTTGGAGGTCGACTATAGAGCTATTAGGCAATATTGAAAAAATCCAAACTACAGCGCAAGGCATCCAGCGGATCAAGCGAAACATGGCTTTAGAGGAAGATCCCATACAATGGTGCCACGCAGCCAAAAGGCAGGCGCATACTATCAGCAAAAGGGGCAAGAATTGGTATGTTTACACGGGCAGCGCAGCTATCACAATCAATGCCAATAACTTGTGTGTGATAACAGCGCATAAAATAAACCCAAAGGTGCGTTATATGGGCGAAGCAGACTATGGATGCCTGCCTGAACAGCTCTATTACGCGATATATGTGCCTGAAGACGGCAGCCAGCCTCCAAGGGAAGTGGTAAACGCGCCGGAGATATTCATCTATATTGAAGATTTTGGGGCAAGCCCTGCAGACACAGGGGTTGTTGCAGAGCAGAACGGGCAAATCATCGGAGCGGCATGGACCCGGATTATCCAGGGGTATGGCCACATTGACAATGAGACGCCAGAGTTGGCTATCTCAGTATTGCCTGGATTCCGCGGGCTAGGCATTGGAACCAAGATGATGGCCATGTTATTTGGAGTGCTAAAAAAGAAGGGGTATTTGCGCACATCCCTTTCTGTGCATAAAGACAACCTGGCAGTCGCGTTTTATGAGCGCCTTGGGTATGAAACAGTTAAAGAGCGGGATGATGATTTATTAATGGTTAAAAGGCTTGTGTAGCATTAAACCTGGTTTGATCTATCTAGTTGGATAAAACTGTTTTATAGATTGCTGTGGTCCATATTTATGCTGGTGTTGTCTAGAAGAATAATTCTTTAACGATGCCAGTTAATTCCAGAAAAGCGCTATAATGCCCCAAGCTATAAACGCCAATATAACCAGCAAGGCTACAACTGCGATCGTCTTGTGCATATTTTTTTGGATTTGCGCTTCGTTTCGGTACTCGTCAAACATTTCCTTCGGTATCAAGCTCATGGAAATGGAGAAAAGGGCAGTTAATATCAACACATCGTCAAGAATGCCTAAAAGGGGAATGAAATCAGATACCAGGTCAATTGGGGACAATGCATACCCTATTGAGAATATAGTTAAGATTTTGGCTAAAACAGGGGTCTGTTTCTTTTTTAGGGCTACCAGCAATATAGGGAAGTTCGTTGCAAATCGGTTTATCATCACAATGCCCTCACTTTCAGTTCCATTATGATTATGCCATATTTGCCATCGATTGATCATAATTAAATCGTAAAGATGCCATATAATAGGTGATGCTTTCCTCAAGGGCAAATCATCCAAAAAAAAGGGCAGTTGTCCAGAGAAATCCTTGTGTGACCGCCCATTTTCAGCATTGCTCTGATATAATGTGTCCATGAAGAAAACTTGTTGATATTAAGCTTGGCCAAAAAAAGTGCTGCAAAATACTTTTTTTTTGCTTGTTTTTCTGTACAAGCCTTTCCAGGTGGTCAATTAGGCTTTGCCGCTTTTTTGATGCAGAGAACACTGGCTATTGGCAAAGTGGAATAGCCACGGCGCAACAGACTGTTTTGCCAGGCTAGGCAAGCAGCATTTTTTGATACATTAAAAAAAGGCAAGCTTATATGCTTAATCAGCAAAAAAATCAATGCCAAGTTAAAAAACAAACAGAAAGGCAGGTGGGCTGCAGCATTGCTCCTATAGCTTATACAAGAGCACCCTGCGGCGAATATCATGATAATAATTGGCGAAAAACTAAACGGTTCTATCCCATCCTGTGCAAAAGCGATTGCAAACAAGGACGAGGACTATATTAAAAAAATGGCTCGTAGGCAGGCGCAAGCGGGATCTGCATTTATTGATGTGTGCGCATCCCTGAAAGACGGCGAATTAGAGGCGATGGAATGGATGGTTAAACTAGTCCAATCGGTGACAGATTGTCCAATAAGCCTGGACTCCCCTGATGTGAATGTTATCTTGGATGCTATGGCTTTTTGTGATAGGCCAGGGCTACTCAACTCCGTGTCTGGCGAAGGCGACAAACTTGATTTGGCTCTGCCTGTGCTGGCAAACCCAGAGAACGAGGACTGGGAGGTTATGGCATTGCTTTGTGACGATACCGGGATACCCAAAAGCGCCGCGAAGCGCATAGAGATCTTCGACAAAATTATGGAGAAGGCAAAAGAGTTTGGAATCGAAGACAAGCGCATCCACATTGACCCGCTAGTCGAAATGTTATGCACAGCAGATGAAGGCGAAGGCATATCAATGCTCCTGGAAGTGATGGCGCATATCAAAGCCACCCATCCAAATGTTCATATATCAGGCGCAATCTCAAATATCTCTTTCCATCTTCCAGAGCGCAAGCTGGTGAACCAAGCCTTTGCCGCCCTTGCAATTAACGCTGGCATGGACAGCGCAGTCATGGATCCCTTGGAGAAAGACCTAAGGGGGGTAGTATACGCCATAGAAGCTATGCTAGGCCTTGACGACTACTGTATGGAATACACCCAAGCATATAGGGCAGGGATCTTTGGCAAAATAAAGAAATAAAAAATTGTTTTTATTTCTTTATTTTAAAATTATACTAGTCCACTCATAAAATTTGATGAAAATATCAGAAAAATGAGGCAATATGCAAATGTTTCTTGCATATATCTTTAAGTTGATTTAAAATTCTATATAAAGATCCTTAAGCAATCAGATAGATGCCGATCACCTTTCTCGGCGTCCGATTCAACTCAAGGACAAAAACATTGCGCAGTTGCTGCAAATAGGCAGTAAAAACTTGCGCGCATTGGAGGCGACAATTCATGACTGAAGATGTTCAAAAACTACATGATGAAAGAGTCAACCGGTTCGTAACCACAGCAAACCTCAACGAGCCGGACAGGGTTCCAGTTGTTGGAGCCGCAGGATCCGGAGTTATTTATTTGGCTGGCTATGGCTTTGCTGACCTTTTAGAGAACTATGAGCTAGAAGAGAAGCTTTATGTTGCAGAAGCAGCTAAACAAAATGAATACGTGGATTCATTCGGCGGCTCAGGAATCAACCACCAGATGAAAATTGCCACAGCCCTTGGAAGCAAGACATTCTTTATCTCCCCCAACGGGATCAATGTCCAGCACCATGAGACATCGAGCATGAAGGTAGAGGAGTATGATGAGTTTATCGCCGACCCAATGAAGTTCATCGCCGATAAAATTGCAACCAGGAAAGTAACTGGATTCCAGCTTGAATCTGATGAAGAAGTCTATGCCAATTTGGCATCCCTATTTGACAAAGCAGCCGAGATCCGCAGAGGCGGCACTGCCAATAGGATCATTAGAGAGCGATTTGGTCTGCCAGGCCTTACAGGCGGCGGCGGAAACCCGCTAGGCGGGTCAATAGCCCATCCCTGCGATGTTTTTTTCGATTTTATCCGCGGCTTCAAAGAGACAATGACAGACATGCGCCGCCGCCCAGAGCGTGTGGATGCTGCAATCGCTGCCATTAGCCCGTTCTACGAAAGGAATATCCCTACCCAGTATGTAGGTCCTTTCCCATGGATGAATGACACCCACCACATTGCAACATTCTTGACAGGCCCCCTTTTTGAGCGCTACTATTGGCCGTTTTACAAAAAATCCGTTGAAGGTTGCTATAATGCGGGAATCAAGTTGATATCAGTTTTCGAAGGGCCATGGGAGCAACATTTTGACCTCCTTGACGAGCTGCCGAAAACAAGCATGATCGCCCAACTGGAAAAATTTGAGCAAGTAGTAAACTTCAAAAAGCGCTATGCAAACCAATTTGCCATCTACGGAGGCATGACAGGCATGTTAAGGCTCAACACCTTTGAAGACAGCCTTGAGCGTGTAAAGAAGACCTTGGATATTGCAGCGCCAGGAGGCGGATATATCTTTAGCCCAGGAGGCATTTCAGCGCCTGGCGATGGAACCCCGGAAAGGCAAGAGCAAATCTGCCGCTGGGTTTTCGAGAATGCGAATTATTAATTAGGAAACAAGGAGAATATAAGCATGGAAGACAGGCTATATAACTTGGTGGTTAGATATGTTGACGAGCGTTTTCCGGACTTGGAAGGCGAAGCCCGCCAAAGACAGATTGATGCGTATTGTATTGCATTCTTGAGAGTCTAATCGCCAATGGGCAGCTTGCCCCAAACCAATATTATGGCATGAGACATATGGGACCTTGCAAGAAAACTTGAATTTTTGCAAGGCTTTTTTTTTTTTGCTGTGCTGCTTTTGCATTTTCGTAAAAACTGTCGATTTTATCTGATATAATACGGATTGCCGCAAATATTGGCAGCTTTTCTGCATTGACCGGCAATTAAGCCGCCGCATGGATTTCTGTTAAAAAATAAGCATTGGCTATAATGGTAAGCAAAGCCAATAGTGGAGCGTTGCACGGTAATGTGTGCTTGCTTCACCAAGCAGTTGGCAAGCCAAGCCGCATGGGAAAGCCAAGAATGCTTTGTTTGGGCTGCTCTTGCTTGCAGTTGCCAGGTGATCTGCTATTGCGCGACTGTTTGAGCCTGTTGGGAACATTGTTTACAGAGGAGGAGGCGCATTCCTCCACCGCTTTTTTGAAGCGGAGGTTTCCTGCGCCAAAATTGATGAAAAGAATTAAAGAATGGGTCAGCGTCAAAAGAATAATGGCCCCTAGACTAATTGTGCTTCTATCAGTTATCATCGCAAATGTGGTATTTATTGCTATCGCAGCGCTTGTCATGTCTTTGCTGGCGCCCGCTTCATTGGAAAACAGGAGCGTTGGCAACATCGCCTTCAACTTGATAGCCATGATTTTAGGGGTAGGCGGGACAGAGACCGTAATTGAGGATATCGGCACCGCTGATTTTGTCCTTGTGGTAGCTTGCATCACAAGTGTAATTATTGGCCTTGTAGTGTTTACCGGGACAATAATAGGATATATGTCGGAACTGATTTCAAACTTTATTGAAAATGCCAGCTCAAGCTCGCTGCAAATCCTTGTCTCGGACCATGTGATCATATTGAATTGGAACAACCGGGCGGCTGAGCTGATAGCAGAGCTGTACTATAAAAACAAACATGAAACCGTTATTATCCTTGCTGATGAAGACCGGGAGGAAATCCAGCGTGATATCGATGAGCGCCTCGATGTCGCTATTGAAGACGGGATTTGGGAAGCCCAAAAAGCCAGTGCGCATATGGGCTGGTTTGGGAGGCGCCGATACATCGCCAAGAATGTGATAAAAAACAAGCTGGATGTCATCGTAAGGGAGGGGGAGCCTTGGTCATCAAAGCAGCTGTACGATATTTCATTGGAGATGGCTAAAACCGTTTTTCTCCTTGGAAGGGATTATGCGGATAGCGAGGAGAGCCCCAAGCTTTCCAGCAGCAGCTCTACCGCCAGCTTGATCAAGACGTTGGCTTTGGTCGCCCAAATCAGGGAAGAAGAGCAAGTGGGCAATGACCAACAGGTTATCGTGGAAATTGATGATAAGTGGACCGATTCTCTGGTGGGCATGGTTATCAAGCATAAAGTCCAGCTGGGAACAGGGTATATTGTGCCTGTGGACATCAACCAGCTGCTGGGCCAAATTTTTTCCCAATTTTCGATAATGCCAGAGCTTAATGTTGTGTACAACTCGTTGATTTCGAATAAAAGTGCCACTTTCTTTACTCGGCCAATTGATTCGCAACAAAGCGAACACGAACTGGTTGCCAGCTATCTTGGAACCCATTTAAACTCAATACCCCTTGGAGTTTTGGATGACACTGAAGGCGAGCGCTATCTCTACATAATGGCAAACGACGAAACTGGGCTAAAGCCAAGCGCGCTTGTGCCTGCCCCCTCGGGGCATTCCGTGTCTATCAATCCCGAATACTACATGAAAGAGAAGCATGTGGTTATTTTTGGCAGTAACAGCAAAAGCAACGCAATTATGGAAGGCTACAGCTATTTCTGCAGTGAATGGAGCAATTGCAACGGCTATGAGCCATTGGAGGTCACCATAATCGACACAGTTGACAACTTGTCACAAATGGGCAATTATAGCGAGTACTCTTTTGTCAAGAAAGTGGTCGCCACTGATGCATTCGACAAAAGCTTTATCGCTGGGGTTCTCGATGAAATGATTGACAGCCATACCGGGGACAAATGCATTCTGATCTTGTCTGACGACACAGTGCCTGACGAAGACATTGACTCAAACGCGATTACATATTTAATACTTGTCCAGGATGTCTTGTATAGCCGCCAAAAAGCAGACCCGGATTTCGATATAAGGAGCATCGACATGGTTGTCGAAATCTTGGATCCCCAAAATTTCGATGCCGCATCAAACTACTCTGTCGAAAATATTATTGTCAGCAACCGCTATTTGTCCAAGACAATGATGCAAATCGGAGAGAAGAGAGCCCTGTTTGAATTCTATTTTGATATTTTCACATACGATGAGGATGACGAATTCAACACAAAAGAAATATATATAAAACGGGTAGACGAGTTTTTCACTGAACTTCCAAAACCATCATCGGCAGCAGATTTGATCAGGTCAGTTTACTATGCGACGCCAGATAGCAATAAAGCTATACTTTTGGGATACTTTACTGGGCAAGGGCAAATGGTTTTGTTTTCCGGCGACCAGTCAAAAACCAATGTCGCTTTCACTGGGGATGAAAAGGTTGTCGTGTATATGAACCACTAGAGTTTTAGGGGCAAGCAACGAATACCAGCCAAAGCCGATAGATTGGAAAAAGCCGTATGCCGCTATTAGTGTCCAACACAATAGCTGTTTGGCCATATCGCAAAGATATACTAATCTATAATTTGTCCAATGATAGTTGCGCTATGCAAGAATAATAGCTAGAGAGCTTGGATATATTACATTATGGGTGGAAATTCCCATCCCACAAATAGTTTGCATTGCCTTCAAACTTGTGTGATAGCCACAACATACGAAACTTGCGTTGACAAAATAGCCAAGGTATGACATACTTTAGCTTGTTACACTTTAGCGACAATGGGTTTTTCGATGTTTTATTGACAATATTGGCCCGCTAGAGTAAATGTAGTCAAGGAGACAAAATGGGTATTACTATCGTTAGCGACACAACTTCCTACCTGAGCCCTGAATTGCAACAGGAGTTCAACATAAAACTTGTGCCATTAAGTGTGCATTTTCCCGATGAGTCTTTCCAGGAAGACCAAGTGGATTACGACTATTTCTACAATAAAATCATTAAACAAAATGTGATACCAACTTCTTCACAGCCATCATCATCAGAGCTCAAAGCCTTTTTTAAAGAGATCATCGCCAGCGGCAATGATGTTATCGCAGTTTTCATCTCTTCTACTATGAGCGGAACATACAACAACGCGATGAATATGAAAGCAGAGCTTCTAAGTGAATTCCCAAACTCAAAAATAGAAATAATCGACTCGCGAACAAACTGTATGGCTTTGGGCACTATTGCTTTGGCTGCCGCCAAAGCTGTGAAAGCTGGAATGTCATTTGATTGGGCTCTTGAGGCTGCTTACCAGGCAAGAGACAGAGTGCATTTCTACTTTACCCCCAAAACCCTTGAGTTTTTGCGAAAGGGTGGAAGGATAGGCACAGCTTCAGCCCTCTTTGGCAATGTGCTGAATATCAATACTATCCTTTCTGTAGACATGGACAAAGGCATGACCCATTTGTATGCAAAAACCCGGGGCGCGGCCAGGGCTTTAAATAAAATATATGAAACCTTGGAGAATGACTATAATAAGCTGGGGATAAAGGAAATTATTATCCACCATATCAGTGCAGAAGAGCAGGCGGCGCAGATCAAGGACTACCTAGAAGGCAAATACCCTGGAATCCCCCTTGATATCTGCAACATCGGTCCTGTGATCGGTTTGCATGTGGGACCGGGAACTGTGGGCATAGTATACTATACAATTAATACAGATCATAAAATTGAATGAAAGCAGTAATTGACCTTAAAATGCCGGCGCAAACGCGCCGGCATTTCCATAAACAATCATATTTATCAAAGCTGCGGACAAAGTGGCAGCTACAGGCTGATTGTTTCTATAGTCGCTTTGCTCAGGGCAAAATCTGAGAGCTCTTGGCCGATTCCCGGGATCTCTGGTATTTCTATATACCCGTCTACAGGCTGGTAGTTGTACTTGCATAAAGCGATATTTCCTGGCCTAGTATTTGTGACGTGGTGCTCGTGGATGACAAAGTTCGGTATTGCAGCTTCAAGATGCAGAGAAACGGCAACACTGATTGGACTCGAGCAAACATGTGTTTGCACCCCAACATCGTACACGTGCGCCATATCGCAAATCTTCTTGCACTCTGTGATGCCTCCGCAGTTCCCGATATCGGGCTGGATTACAGACAAGCTCTGGTTCTCCAGGAAAGGCAAAAAACCCCACCGGGTAAAGGTCCGCTCACCGGTTGCCAAGGGGATATCTGTGTTGTCAGCGATTTTGCGCATGACGTTTGCATTCAGAGGGGTGCAAGGCTCCTCAAAAAACATGATATCGAATTCTCTTGCCATTTTGGCGAATTGTATTGCTGACGAAGCATCAGTCATTGCATGGTTTTCAAGAATGATCTCCACATTTGGTCCAACAGCCTCCCGGGTCGCTTCAAGGCGCTCCCTTGCGAGGTTCATCATCTCTTTCGACAAGTGGCCAGTGACATCCTGGCTTCTTAAGCCTTTGCCTTGGCGGTCATTGCGAATGAAATTTGTTTTAATAGCGTTGTATCCTTGGTTAATGGCTCTCATGGCAGAGTCCCTATAAAAAGCGGGGTCTCCGCTTGGCGATTGTCCAGGCGAAGAGGCGTTGCCCATATCCCACCCAAATTGGATCTGGCTGGCGTATGCCCAAAGCTTGTCCCTGTGTTTTCCACCCAAGAGCGCGTATAGCGGCAAATCCGCTGCTTTGGCTTTGATGTCCCATATCGCAGTATCGATCGCGCTTATAGCTGCCATCATAATCGCTCCATTGCCCTGTGCCCAAAATGACTGTTTGTACAGCTTTTCCCAAATTACTTCGTTGTGCCTTGGATCCATTCCCAGAACCAAAGGTGCCAAATCTTTTATCATCGCGAAAGCTGCCGGCGAACCCCGCCCAATAGCCACTCCGGCTTCGCCATAACCAAATATACCTTCGTCTGTGTTTATGCGGCAAATAATTGGCCGCTCTCCGCTTCCTTCAATAGGCATCGTAATAACATCAATGCTTGTGATTTTCATCCTCTTTCGCCACATGGCGCCTTAAGCTTTTGCTATGGCATAGATGCGGCTTGCCTCCTTATATTATTAAATAGAGTACGGGCAAACGTTTTTTAAAACTGGCTAATGCTTTTAGTTAGAGATTTTTTCCTTATTTACCGCCATGCAAAGCCAGCTACGGTTTTGCAAAGGCGTAGCAAAGGTTTGAGTTCCAGTGTGGCGAACAGTTCTTCATGCGATTTGTAAGCTACATATCCAGCAATAATTGCTTGCCTATCTTGTGTGGTTAGAATATGTATTTTTACCCACATTATAGCAAGAATAGCTGGAAAACGCTATGATTATATGAGAATAGTGCTATTTTAGGATATTTTTAACTGATATTTTAAACAAACAATTGGTATAATTTCAAATAATTTGTAGTGGACAGCAGCTGGCACGGCTTTTCGTCTAAACATAGTACGCATCTTGCTCTTTTGGGAAAACCCGGCGCCTGTCCAATGAGTCTTTAGCTGGTTGCTGTTTAATATCAAGCCAATCGTTGTGCGGGAAACTGTGGCCACATACTTGTTTTCAAGAACCTCCTCTTGCAGAAGGCGCAGCGTCCACACACACCTGCCTTGCGAGGCTTGCCTGTGGCTAGCGCGATCAGCTTTGCTTCAAACATGCCGTCGATATCCTTGTTTTTCTTTCAAGCACTGCTGCCAAGCTTTATTCCGAGTAACGCTTCCGGCATTGTTGCCGTGTTGTACGAAATCCCAAAGTTTCTTGCCAGCTCTTCGTTAGTTAGCCTGTCGGTTCGCAGCTCGTTCGGGCGCAACAGTGTGTTCGAGTGCATGACTTCCCTCGCTGCTTGGACATTTTCGAGCTAATTAGCTCATTCAGGTTCTTTCTAGCAGCGAAATTGCATAAAATACCTGCTGATTCAAGGAAAGCTATCCTGATACTATCCTTGCCCAAAATAGTGTCAAATATTTAAGGTTGAGCCCTTGAGTGGATATTATCTCTATTATTGATAATTGTCAAGATAGATTCAAAATTTGTGGCTGCTTCATTATTGGGCCTAGGGCTCAAACCGAAAACTTTAAAAAAATGAGACCTATAAAAGCAGCTGGGATGGTAGGGGGCATAGGTGGAAAGGCAAAGGTACACTTTCAAGTTTGCTAGGATTTGTTTTATGATGATAGCCTAGGAACGCGTGCCAACAGGTAATCTCAGGCGGGATAGAGTGCGGGGGATATGCCGTATTGTCAAAGAGGGGCAAAGCTATTTATATGTGGGGATGTTGCAGGGCAAAACCGGTTATCATGTCTTTGGACAATGCCAGCTACACAAAAGAGCTGCCCGCGGCGGCCAAAGAGCCCGTTAGATGGCTTGGCTTCCACCGTGGCCACGAAGTCGGTGGGCTGCATGCAGTTTTGCTAATTCCTTGTGCGCACACCAGTTCACACATGGTGCGCAAAGTGCAGGATTCCGTTTTTGTTTGAGTAATAAAACGAATCCCGCACTTTTATTAGTTTCTCCTTGCGTGCGCGAAGCAAATCCTAGTGGCATTTTTTATGCACTGTCTTGCTGCTTATCCTGGAGCCTTCGCGCGCCTGCTCTGCTATTCTGAAACCAGGGCTTCCGGCCAGAAGTCAATGGATTGCATATTAAAGACATTGGAATAACCATTTCTTGTTAAAATATCGTATGCAGTAGATGACCGGGCTCCTGCTTTGCAGTATACAATAATCACTCTTTCTTTTCCAGGCAGCAAAGACAAGGAAAATTCAAGCTCGCTTACAGGTATTAGCAATGATTCTTTGATATGGCCAGCATCATACTCATTTTTGTTCCTTACATCCAGAAGGATCGCGCCAGGGTCTAAATCATATATTTTTTTTGCTGCTGGTCCAGAGACTATGGTTTGGGCGCTTTCGGGGAAAACAGAATCCCCCTCATAATTCCAGTTATTCCCTGGGTCTGTGTAGAAGACGTTTGTATATCCATCGCCCGCCATCAATTCACAGGCAGACAAAGCTGGCCCGCCTTGGTCGCCGCAAAAACAGTAGAAGACAATAGTTGTCGCTTTGTCCGGGATATTGGCTGTGGCATAGTCTCTGAGATCCTCTGAAGGGACGTTGATTGCCCCGGCTACATGCCTGTCTTGATAACTAGCTTGGGAGCGCACATCGATAAGCAATGCGGAGCTATCAGAAGCAACTATGCCAAATGCTTCCTCTGAGCTAAGATTCATGGGGTTGAATCTCGAGTTGTATAGCTCCATCGTCGAGAACTGGCCGTTGTTGCCACTGGCCTCTTCGTTGCTTTGTTTTTGTGCTGAGCAGCCGGCAATGCAACCCAAGGCTAGAATCAAAGCCAAAATTACACGAAAAAACTTCTTAGGCATATTGCCCCTTTCATTCCGGGCAGCTATATGCCCAGATACGCTTTAACGACTTTCTCGTCTTTCCTCAAGTCTTTAGCATCCCCCTCTAGGACAATACTGCCATTGTCCAACACATACCCGTAATTTGCCAATCCAAGAGCCATTTTTGCATTTTGCTCAACCAGCAGTATAGTGGTGCCGTCACTGTGGAGGCTTTTTATTATGTTTGTAATGTCTTTGACAATCAATGGGGCAATGCCCATTGACGGTTCATCCATCAATAATAGTTTTGGGGAAGACATAAGCCCCCGCCCAATTGCCAGCATTTGCTGCTCCCCTCCTGAAAGGGTGCCGCCAAGCTGCTTGCGGCGGGTTCCCAGTATGGGGAAACGCTCGAAAACGGAATCCATACGCTTCTGGCGCTCTTTATTGTCTTTGAGCATGTATGATCCAAGCTCAAGATTCTCAATAACGCTCAAAGCCTTGAATATTCGCCTGCCTTCAGGCAAATGCACAAGGCCTCTTTCTACGATGCTATGGGCAGGCAAGTTTGTGATATCTTCTCCACAAAAGGTCACTTTTCCTGCAACCGTAGGTATCAACCCGGAAATAGCCCTCAAGGTTGTGCTCTTGCCTGCGCCATTGCTTCCCAGCAGCGTCACAATTTGCCCTTCGCCAACGGAAAAACTCACTGACCTGAGGGCAGCTACTTTTCCATAAAATGTTTCCAGTGACTGGACTTCAAGAAGCGGCATGTTCACGAAATAAAACCATCCTCATCCTCTTCTTCCTCGCTGCCGAGGTAAGCCTCAATTACTTGCGGGTTGGTTTGCACTTGGTTTGGGGTCCCCTCAGCAATCTTTACTCCAAAATTTACTACAATCACTTTCTCGGAAACCTTCATAACTAGGTCCATATCGTGCTCAATTAGAAAGACAGTAATCGAGAAGTCACTCCGCAATTTTCTGATAAGCTCGATAAGGCTGTCTTTTTCACCCCGGTTGAGCCCGGCAGCCGGCTCGTCAAGGAGCAGCAGCTTCGGTTGGGATGCCAATGCGCGCGCCCATTCGGTGCGCCTCTGGTCGCCATAAGACAAATTCCTTGCAAGCTCGTGCCTTTTGTTATAGATGCCAGTATACTCTAGGAAATACTCTGCGCTTTCGAGAACCGCCTTTTCCTCCAATCGGGCGGCAGAGTGCCTAGCAAGCGCCCCAAAAATAGATTGTTTGCTGACAGAGTGTGTGCCGCTAAGCACATTTTCAAGAACAGTCATGTTCTTGAAAAGGCGCACATTTTGAAATGTCCTAATGATGCCCCTGTATGTGATCTGGTATGGCTTAAGATTAATCAATGATTGGCCATCAAAGACAATGTCTCCTGATGTCGCTTTGTAAAATCCTGTTATGCAATTGAACACTGATGTTTTGCCTGCGCCATTTGGGCCTATAAGTGAAGTGATAGAACCCTCTTGCACATCCAAAGTCAACCTTTCGATTGCAGTGATGCCTGAAAAACGCATTGTCAAATCATCAACATGCATTAGGGCCATATCTACCTCCGCCCCACAGTGTTTATATCTCCAGGCAACCCGCCAGGCTCGCTGCCAAGTTTGTCTGGCCATAACCCTTGGGGCCTGTTAAGCATAACTGCTATCAATAGAATTCCGAAAAAAAGCATCCTCATATCCCCAATGACTGGTATGTCGCGGAATAATTCGGGAAAGATCGCAAAAAAAGCCGCGCCAACAATTACCCCAGGTATTTTCCCCATTCCTCCGAGTATCACTGCAAGCAATATGTTAACTGATTGTGTGAAATCAAAGGAGCTGGGAGAGATTGAAGTCATCTTCACAGCATAAAAGCTCCCGGTGATACCACCCATAGCTGCTCCGATTGTGTATGCCAATAGTTTGTATGAAGTTGTGTTGACACCCATCGCTTGGGCTGCATCCTCGTCTTCGCGGATAAACGCCAATGCCCTTCCGACACGGGAGTTTCGAATCCTCCCGGATATAATAATAAATATAATTACGAGAACCAAAAAAACATAGTACCAATGGTTTGGCTTGACCAGCCTTATGCCAAAAAAGCTTGGCCTGGGGATAGCGCTGATGCCTGTGGCAGATCCGGTAATGTTCGAATTGCGTGCTGTGATCCGCACTATTTCTGCAAATCCCAATGTCACAATAGCTAGGTAATCGGACCTTAGTTTTAATGTCGGCCCTCCAATGAGCAGGGCTGCTATAATCGATACGGCTAATGAAGCTGGAAGGGTTAGCCAAAAATTCCAATGGTAGGTTTTAATCAAAATTCCTGTAGTGTAGGCGCCAATGGCAAACTTTGCCGCATATCCCAAATCACAGAGCCCGCAGTAGCCAACAATTATATTCAACCCCATGGCTAGGAGCATGTAGAAAAACGCATTCCAGAGCACATTTAGGACATAATTGTTAAGAAAAAGAGGCAAAAGAGCCATTATCACACAAAGCGCAGCAAGAATAGCCCGTGTGGCAAATTTATTATCCAATAACTGGCGTATTTTTGTAAAATATTGCATACCTTCACATCCTCTCAACGTCAGTTTTGCCCATCAAGCCGTTAGGCCTAAGTATCAGCATAACAATTAGTATCCCAAACGCGAATACGTCCTTCCATGCTGAGCCTGACATTCCCATGGAAGTCATCACTTGGGTGCCAATAGCCTCCAGCAGCCCAAGAAGCAATCCGCCGAGCATTGCGCCGGGCATTGACCCGATTCCCCCAATGACAGCAGATGTGAAAGCCTTGATTCCGATTGTATAGCCCATGTTGTATTGCACATTGCCATAATACACACAAGCCATTCCGCCGGCTATAGCCGCAAGCATGGATCCGATAATAAAAGTGGACCCAATAATTTTGTTCACATTTATACCCATCAACCTGCATGCGTCTTGGTCGAGCGCAATGGCACGCATAGCTTTTCCCATCATTGTGCGGCTGATAAAGAAGCTCAAAGCGAGCATTGTTGTGGCTGAAAGCGCCAGCATAAAGATTTGCACATATGTAATGCGGATATTGCCAAAGCTAAAGCCCGCAGAATTGTCAATTCCGCTGAAGAAAAACAAAGGTTGGCCGTTGGTCATTAGCATAACTGTGTTGTAAATGACCAAAGAAACGCCGATTGCTGTGATCAAAAGGGAGAGCCTTGGCGCTTCAAGCATTGGCCTGTAAGCGACCCGTTGGACAAGGTACCCAATAATCCCAGCAAGGACCATAGCGGCTGCGATCGAAAGGCCGATTCCAGCAAGACCCGGAATCTCTTTTGAGATAACACCAAAAACTGACAGGCACGCAAAGGCGCCTATCATATATATGTCGCCATGGGCAAAATTCAATAGCTTGATTATTCCGTATACCATTGAATACCCCAGTGCAACCAGTGCATAAAACGAGCCAAGGATCAAACCGTTGATAAGCTGCTGCAGGACTACTTCACTAAATGAAAACACGCACACACCGCCAAGTGCCAGCAAAAGAAGCTAGCCGTTTTTTTAGATTTGCTTTGCATTAGGGCAGTAAAACAGGGAAGCAGCATTCAAGCTTCCCTGTTTGCGCCATACTTTTTGGCAAAATACGCCAGTTAGTCGATTATCACAAGATCAAAAGTGCCATCGGCTATTTGCAGGATAATAAAGTTTGAAACCTCAAGTTCCCTGTCTTGTGTAAACTTGATCAATCCAGACAAGCCCTGGTAGGAAATATTTTGGACAGCATCGCGCACTGCTTCAGTTTCAATGGAATCTGCCTGCTCAATAGCTGCTTTCAAAACATAGATTGAATCGTAAGCAAGTGTCGCGTAATTGCCTGGGTTCATGTTGAATTTTGCATTGTAGTCAGCGACAAATTTTTCTCCACCAACTGCGAATTCCACAAATGGCGGGCTTGTCACATAAACTCCCTCGCCAGCTTCTCCGCAAGCTGTGATCAATTCTGGGGAAGCTGAACCGTCGCCCACAGCTATGTAGCCGGTGTATCCGCCTTGCCGGAGTTGTTTTATTACGTTAGAGCCATCGGCGTGGTATCCGCACCAATAAACAAAATCTGCTCCGGAATTGCGGATGGCTGTGACGATTGCGGATACATCAGGCGCGCCTTTGTCCATAACTTGCACTGTAGCAATTTCGATGCCTGCCTCAGGCAACCCTGCTTCGCAAAGGTCAGACAAATCCTTTGTATAAGCATCCCCTTGGTGGATCAGTGCAGCTTTCTTGACATCAAGCGATTTGCATAAATCAATTAATGTCAGTAGCGCATGTGTCCCCGGGCTGTTAAGCATAAAGCTCTGCTCAAGGCCCAACGCCGTGATTTGTGTGGAGTTTGCCGCTGAAATCAACATTAACAAATCAGCGTCATAAAACAACTGCAACGCTGGGATTGTTGCGCCAGAGCAGTATCCGCCTACTACAAAGTCGCAGTCCATAGAGATGATTTTCTCGGCGGCAAGGCTCGCCATGTTGGCGTCACAGCCGTCGTCTGCCGGGTAGAGGGACAATTTGCGCCCTAATACGCCTCCAGCCGCATTAATCTCGTCTACTGCCAGTTCGTAGGATTGGAGCATGTCTTTGCCATAAAACGCCTCTGTGCCCGATGTCGGCGTTAAAACGCCGATAGTGATGGTTTCTTCAGCGCCCCCTCCCGATCCGGTATTGCCCCCTCCGCCCGAATTGGAATTTCCTCCACATCCTGTGAAGACTGATAAGACCATTGCCAATGCAATTAGCAATGACAGGCGCCTAGCTGTTTTTTTCCCTCTCATAATTGATCCTCCTAAACAAACGATTTCTTATAATCGTTATATATACGGCATTTTAACAATAATAAAGGCAATTGTCAATTTTCATATTGGCAACATGCGCTCTATAATATAAATGGTTTCTTTTGTATATGGTTACGGGTATTTTCCGCTACAAAAAACATATACATTTTAATAAATGATACATTTCTACAATAGCACAGCCTATACCTTTTGGTTTTCACACTTGCGCATTCCCGCCTCTTGTAGCCAAAAGACTGCTTTGCAAGCCCCGTTTTGCCAAGTCTGCTCTGGTTTGGCGCAGTTATCCGCACATTCGATTTTTTATGTTTTCTTGTCCGCCCGAAACGCTGCTATTTGCATGGTATTTTCATGGCAGCGCATGCTGCATCTTGTTCTTCAGGGCTTTTTGCCTACGTTTCCTGCTTGCCACGCTGAACTATGTTCCCAATTCCGATCCTGTTTGTGATATGTCAAGCAAGCAGTTAAATCGTTTGCATATCAAAAAATCTTCTCTATTCTTGTACTGGGCATAGATATTTTTGTAAAATAGGTATAACAGCATGATTCCAGATGCAGTAGCCAAGAAATTTGGTTGCGCATACATAATAAATATGGAGGTGAGCTTATAGCATGCCGTTTTTTCTAGGAGTAGCAATATACATACTGTTTAAAGTTCTTTATCGAGGTTTCTATGTAGTTAACCAGAATGAGAGGGCTGTAATCACAGTGTTTGGCAAAGCCAAACGTGTAAAGGACAGCCTGGAATTTAGGAATGTTTCCAAATCACTCAGGGACGACGAGCGGGAGCGCTACAACTATCCTGAGCTGCAGGTCGTTATGCCGGGAGGCCCATATTTCAAATGGCCATGGGAGAAAGTGCACAAAGTCTCGGTCGCCACCCATACATCAAATATGGCTTTTGACCCTGAGTTCCCTGATGCCAACAAAAACAACACGATTTTGGAAGCAATAACAAAAGACCAGCTCAATATCGAGTTGACCGGCCAGGTGCGCTACCAAGTATCTGAGAACAACTTGTATGCATACCTATTTGGCGTTAAAAACCCGATTGCCCACGTTATGGGATATTTTGTTTCAGTTCTCAGGGAGAGGATTGCAAACTTTGAAGGCAATCCAACTGTAATTGGGGATCTGGAGGGAAGCGCAGAGATTTTCCAAGGAGCAAACATCTCAATTAATGACCTTCGCAAAAACCTTGCAGACATCAATGACCATATGGACAGCGAATGCGCTGTGTCTGAAGCCCGCTACGGAGTTGTGCTGGAAGCTTCCCTAATCACAGGCATTGACCCGCCGCCTGAAGTCGAGTCGGCCTTGGCGGCAATCAACACAGCCTACAACCAAGTCTCTTCCGACATCAGTTTGGCGCAAGCTGCTGCTGACCAGAGAATTGTGCAATCAAAACGTGCAGTTGAAATTGAAATGTTAAAAGCCACAAGCGAGACAGAGCAGCTCAACTTGCTCGCCGGGGAGCTGATGAGCCTGAAGGAGCACGGTGGAAAGCCAGCCCTGGATGCTTATGTGCGAAATGCCAAACTGGCATTGTATGGCCAAGCCAAAACAATCTACAAATCGGAATAATGGAGGATTTAAGATAATGAGGATCTTGCCCAGTATATTGTTGAATATACTTATGCTCATCTCTGGAATTGTTTTCACCTTTGTGGCCAGCAATCTGTTGGCACTGTTAATGCGTTTGCTGGGGTTCTATACAACAGTAAATGAGCGCCAAGCAGTCGTGTACATATTGTTTGGCAATGTTGTTGGTATTTTGGTCGAGCCTGGGATCCATTTTTTATGGAAAGACCTAGGTCCAAAAGCCCTCTTCATCAACTGGCTTGGAAGAAGGGTCGAGGTTGATATGCGCTTAGACCAGCAGTATTTGCGCAGCCAAGCAGTCAATTCGGAAGAAGGCGCCCCAATGGGCGTAGGGCTCTGGTATGAGATGTATATAAATGACCCGATAGCATACATTTTCCGCAACACAGACCCAAGAGGCTCTCTTACAGCAAATGTTGGCAATTCCACTGTGCGTTGCTTGTCAAATTTGCCACTTGAGAGCATGATGGCTAGCCGGCACACGATGAGCAAAACAGTTCGTGAGGAAGTATCAGAAAAGTCGCAAGAATGGGGATACCGGCTAGGCTCTTGCTACATCAGGAAAGTGCAATTCATGGACAAGAACATGATAACCCAGATCCAAAACAAAGTAGTTAACCGCCTAAGGCAAGTCACATCTGCTATTATGCAGGAAGGCGCCAACCAAGTCAGCGTTATTAAAAACACTGCAGACAAGGAAGCAGCTGTCGACTTCGGAAAAGCTTCTGCAATCAGGCCGCAGATCGTTGGCGAGATGTATAGCATGATTTCCGAAGATGATGATGTCTGCGCCGCTTTGCTTGAGATTTTGGAAGTGAATGAAATCATTGCAAACAAAGCGATTTTGCATCTTCTTCCCAATCAAGTCCAGCTAAACTTGTTGCACAGCGAAGCTTAGCGGATTCATCAATATCAAATAGATCCAAGCCGCCACATAAAAATGGGCCAAGGGAGTGATCCTTTGGCTCGTTATCTTGAGCAATTCATTACCTTTAAGTTTAGTGCATTTCTCTATTCGAATAACAATGCCTTTCATAAATTCCAAATTATTGTGTGTTAACCGGGCGGTTTGCTTTTTGGCTTCAGTACGGCCGATGGGCAGCTTTATTTCCAAGTTTAAGTCGATCGCGCAGATGAGGGCGTCTCACATCGCATTAGGCTGGCTTACGCGCCACACGTCTATGTGGCCAGCCTCCATCCAGTTGTGTTTTCAAGCAGCTGTTGCCAAGCGCTTAGACGAAATCATAGCGTGGGTGTTTTATGCCCTTTATGTATACGTAAATTGCTTTTTAACTTTGCCCCTGGCGCGCCCTTCTTATCCGAACACTTCACAAGCGGCGATAAGATGCAGCATTTCCTCATCGGCTTTGTCTCGACCGTATGCATCAAAGAACAGTTGGCGGTATCTATCTGTTTTGAGGTTAAAACCTAACGACCAAGCTCCCCAAAAGAGGTCAATGTGCTTGTCGCCAACACCACCGCTGCAAGGTCAACGAAGCCGTAGTCAACGTTATGCAATAGGGCGAGCCTCTGGCCAAGCATCTCCGACAATCGCTCCGGTTGTTCAAGATATTTAATTTTCGGTGAGCAAATAATCATGGCTGATATCAAAACAATATATAGCGACTTTTGCTGCCAGTCCCTTGCTGATGAAAAAGCGTGTCAACTCATACTCTCGGCTTAAATCCCCGACAGAGCCAATTTTCAGAAAATATCCACCGTCTTTGTCTATGAATATTACTTTGGCATTCTCTGGACAGCTACTGTCAAATAGCTTTGCCTCGAACAAGCAAGGATGCAAAATATCCGGGTATTCAGCTATATTCACGGTTAGATGAGTCAAGGCCATGCTGGTTTCTCCCATTCATTTGAAACAACATGCGACACTCCGTACTGTAAGCGAGATATGTCGGTTTTCAGCGCTTCAGGGTATAGCGCAAGGCCATCAAGGTTGTCAAATTGGTAGCCATGCGAGATCAACCAAGCCACTGCCAGTTGTTTGATCGAAACGCAAAACGGCTTCATCCGACAAATCCACGAAGTAAGACAGAGCAGTCTTGTGGTTTGATGCCCCGTTCCCCAAAAAGATTTTTGTGGATAAGCGCCAGCTCTCCAATCGTACAATCAATATCTATCTCCTCGGATAGTTCGCGCTTTAGAGCGGCTTTGGTTGTTTCGCCGAAACGCACCTGCCGCCGGCAGCATAATAGTAGTGGTCATGGCTGTTTGTAGCCATGAGATTTGCCGTCATGCTGGATAATTACGCCGACGCGAGAATTGAACACGCCACCATCAGTATTATAGCTGCAGTCTCCCGATTGTCCCATCCTGTTCCATTCGCCCGGCTTTACAGAACAATCCTTGGCAAGATTCGCGAATTCCACTCCGCCATCCATTTTCTTCACGGTCTCTGGATATTGGAACACAGGTATCCTCGCCATTCTACATTACAATTACAACTTAAACTCAAATCAATAAACATGTCAACCCATTATCCGGCTGCCGCCAACCGTTTCTGGAGCTGGCATATCACAAATGAAAAAAGAATAATGACACGAGTTAGGCCAACTCTTGAATTCTACTAAAGAGCTGGACATTGCTTTTCCCATATCATTAATACCTACTTGCTGCTGTAAAGCGCGCCTGCCTCCAACGATCTTTCAGTAGCGCCTAAGAGCTCGCTGACAGTGACCAGCTGGTAGCCTTGCCTCACCAGCTCCGGTATAACCCGCTCCATTGCTTCCGCCGTGAAACTGTGCAGGTCATGGCATAGGATGATGCTTCCATCCTTTACGGAGCTTATAATTATATTATAAATTATATCTGCGTTCCTTGTTTGCCAGTCTCGAGTATCAATTGACCAACTAATCAAGGATAACCCTTCTTCACGGGCAATCTTCCGGACTTTCTCGTTAACTGAGCCATACGGCACACGGGCTGCAGCCGGTTTTACTCCTGTCAAGCGATATATTGCCTCGTTAGTGTCGTTGAATTCTTTTCTAATCCTGCTTTCAGAAAGTTTGGTTAAATAGTCATGGCTCCATGAATGCCCCATGACTTCAGAACCTTGCGCACAGATATCTTGGATAATTTTCGCATTGTTGCCCACCCGGTTGCCGACTACAAAGAATGTTGCCCGGCTGTTATATTTCTTTAGCAGCTCAAGTATCTTTGGGGTGACTTGGCTAGGGCCGTCATCGAAAGTCAAGGCCACCATCGGCTTGTTTGGGTCAAATGAGCTTTTTTGGGCTAAAACCGCTTGTTCCGGATTTACTATAAATAAGTCTGAAAGTTCTACATTCACTCTAAAGAATGTTGGGAACTGGGTGTTGTTTACCCTGAATTCACTTACTTCCATAGGTCTAATAGCAAAAAAAGCGAAAAATGCCATAATAATAGATACAAATACCGACGCCAAGTATAGATCATTCGATTGTTTTTTTTTCATTTGATTCCCCTTTGCCGCACAATAATCTACTGCGATTTGCGGCTACATAGCCGCAAATCTTTAAGCTTGATAATAGTTTGTCCAGCCTAATATGAAATTAATAAGCTGCCTGGAATAATATGAGCTTTAATGATTGCTTAATCAAAACACCCATTTATCCAGGACACCCATCATTTCTAATGCTAATAGCATCCGGGCACCCAGCTAGCAGTTTGTTCCAATGCTTGTCTAGCTTCCCAAAGCATTTTCTAGAGGTTGAGCATGCCGTAAATATTTGGCGTGAATTTTGGCATAAAATATTTGAAGTGATTGACAAATCACTTCTAAATATGCGAGCTTGCTAATATAAATCAGCAAAGAAGCTGAGGGCTCCGGTTCCCCAGCGTTTTCTGTTTTTACAGGTAAACCGTTTGTAATGAGCAGCAGGCCAAAAGCCGCAGTGCGGCGTGTTACAAAAGCAATATTCATAGCAATGGCGCTGTGGTCGACAAACCACAGCGCCATTTTTTTAGAAACGGAATGATAAATGTTGGCAAGAATTATTTTACTTAAAGGATGCCACCGAATTGTCCGTGTGTGAATCCCAGGCATTCGAGAGCGATCAACAATGTTTGCGCATAAGGCTACAAAGCCGATGGAATTCACTATGTGGCGCTTGCGTACATTGACAAATGGCACTATTGAACATACAATAGTACTTACAATGATTTTTTATAGAATAAATCATTGCCTATTATCAAATAAACCACATAATACATCCTTTGGCATCATATTCCTTATAATCTGTTGCCAAGGATTGCGCTAGAAGTTATTATAAATCCAACTTAAAAGGCAAATTATTGATATGATTGGCGACCAAGTCCCCACAGACACTAAATACGATATTATCATCAAAAGCGGCTTTGTTTTTGATGGATTGGGCAATGGTGGCATAATGGCAGATATTGGCATAACAAATGGAAAGATCGCTTATATCGGCAGCCTTTCCAATGCTAAAGCGCGACGCTTTATTGATGCCAGCGGCAAAATCGTTGCCCCTGGCTTTATCGACATCCATACCCATGCAGACAGGGATATTGAAAGAATCCCATCTGCTGGAAACTACTTGCTTCAAGGTGTCACAACAGTCCTTGGAGGCAATTGTGGAGCCAGCCTTGCCGGTGTTGATGTGGGAAGATTCCTAGGAGGCTTGACAGGGCTTGCCATAAATTTTGGAACGCTTGTAGGTTTTGGCGATATTCGTACAGCAGCCCTTGCGGATCCCACTATAAAATACCCTTCGGCTGACGAGCTTGCCAAAATGCAAGCTTTGGCTGGACAAGCCATGGAAGAGGGCGCCTTCGGATTGTCAATGGGGCTAGAGTACGTGCCCGACAGGTTCGCATCTACAGATGAAATAGTCCAAATCGCAAAAGTAGCAAGCTCTTTTGGAGGGTTTTGCGCAATACATAGCAGAGACGAGCAGACAGGAGTGTTGGCTTCCATTGCAGAAACGGTCCAAATAGCCCGTGAAGCCAGAGCGCCTGTGCAAATCTCCCATTTGAAGGCATGCGGGAAAGAGGTTTGGGGATACTCTTCCTCAATTTTAAGCATGGTCTTTCTCGCGCGCTCAATGGGTATTGACATCACAGCCGATGTCTATCCTTACACAGCCTCAAGGACATATTTGTCCCAGCTTTACCCGGCTTGGGCGCTTGAAGGCGGCAAAAGCGGGCTAGAGGAGAGATGGGCAGACCCTTTGCTCAAAAAGCGTATACGCTCGTATAGCGCCAGCCAAATCCAGATAAGGGTAGGGGAGGATTTCTCACTGATCCAGATTTCTGTTTGCCCTTCCAACCGCGAGTGGGAGGGGTTGGCAATGAGCGAAGTCTTGTCTGGCCTTGGCAAAGAACAATCAATGGACAACCTGTTGGATTTAGTCCATATGCTCTACACTGCGACTGGCGATGTTTTCATAATCTACCATTACATTAATGAGCAAGATATTAACGCTTTCATCCGCGCCCCCTTTGTTATGGTCGCCTCTGATGGCGAAATTCATGCATACCAAGAGGGTTCCCCCCATCCAAGGAGCTATGGGGCTTTTCCAAGGGTTCTTTCCCGGTATGTCAATAACGCAAACGTGCTGTCTGCAGAGGAAGCTGTCTATAAGATGTCAGCAATGCCGGCTGCAAGGATGGGGCTTGTTGACAGGGGCCTTGTCAAAGAAGGCTTTTGGGCGGATCTGGCAATATATGATGAAAACGGGATAAGCGACAGGGCAAGCTTCCAAAATCCCCACCAATATCCCACTGGAATAGAATATGTGCTGGTCAATGGCGAAGTCGCTGTCGAAGAAAGCAAACTGGCGAATGCAGCAAGCGGCATGGCTTTGTTTGGGCCAGGCTGCAAGGCTTTGACGGATGCTTGATATAATTTTATATCGGTTTAAACAAATTTAAACATAAAAAAGAAGGGGAATTTCTTATGAAAAAAGCATTGCTCATCATTTTGGCGTCAGCCATGGCATTGAGTTTTTTGGCTGGTTGCGGAAACTCAAACAACCAAAACCAGCAAAGCGGCGGAAGCGAGGGCGGGGTCAAGAACCCTGGGATCGTCGTTATTGCTTCTGACAGCGAGCCTACTCTGCTCGATCCACACATCGCATATGACCCTATGTCTTCCAATGCGATTTTGCAAACATACGAGACACTGGTCGTTTATGAAGGTGAAACCTCAGAAATAGTCCCGTTCTTGGCAAAAGATTGGGAAATCACAGAAGAAGGCAAAGTATGGACTTTTTATTTGAGGGATGATGTCAACTTTTCAGATGGGACGCCTTTCAACGCAGAAGCAGTAAAGGTGAATTTTGAAAGAATTCTTGATATCAACCAAGGCCCTGCATGGATCTTCGATATGGTCGTTGATGTGGAGGCTGTAGATGAATTCACAGCCCGTTTCACTTTGGAATATCCATATGCGTCATTCCTTCACGGCCTGGCCTCGGGCAACGGCGGAGTGTTTATCAGCCCAAAGGCAATCCATGACAATGCTGTTGATGGAGACTGGGCCCAAGCTTGGCTTCGCGACAACATGGTTGGCACAGGCCCTTATATGTTGGAAAGCTGGGTAATAGGGCAAGGTTGGAGCATGGTCCAAAACCCTGGCTACTGGCGAGGATGGGAAGGGGAGCATGTAGAAAAGATTGAGCTTCGGGTAATCAAGGAGTCAGCCTCCCGCATGCTGATGCTGGAAAACGGCGATGCGGATTTTGCAGAGAATATAACAAGGGACACATTGGACCAGCTCTTTGACAATCCCGATGTTGTAGTTTTGCAAAAACCATCCATCAACGTTTTGAACATCTGCTTTAACAACACACGTGGCGCTTTGCAAGACAAGCTTGTGCGCCAAGCGATGAGCTACGCGTTTTCTTATGATGATGCCGTGTTTGGCATTTACACAGGCAGGGCCTCATACCAGACTGGCGCCATGGCTAACGGGGTCTGGGGATTCAACCCGTCCTTGGAGCGCTATGAGACCAACTTGGAGAAAGCAAAAGAGCTTCTTGAGCAAGCCGGTTATCCCGGTGGGGGCGGCTTGAGGTTCACTTGCCAGACAGAGACAGGCGCTGACGATTATGGCAAAGTAGTAGAATTGTTCCAATCTGACATGGCAAAAATCGGCATTACAATCGATATCCAAGTATTGTCTTGGGCGACAATAGCTGACATGTTGCAAACCCCTGAGGGCGCTGCTGACATGTTTATCACTGGGGTGTATCCGGACTTCCCGGATCCTGACAATGCGCTTTATGCCCAATTCCATACATCAGGAATCGGCAACATCAACCAATCATTCTATATGAATGAAGAAGTCGACAAACTGCTTGACCAAGCCAGGCGCACAATTGACGATACTGAGCGGGAAGCTTTGTATTATGAGATCCAGACAATAGTCAATGAAGACGCGCCTTGCCTCTTTGTCTTGGTTAGGGATATGATGCAAACCTACAGGGCATGGGTTAATGGATATGTGTATAACCCATTTGTAACACGGACCTACTATCCGATCTCCAAGTAAGTATAACGAAAATTAAGCCATCACTATTGAATCCGGCGCGTCTCCTTTAAGTGGATGCGCCGGAAAGCCTTGCTAAGGAGGGAAAACGATATGGTTGCCTATACCGCAAGAAGGTTGATGCTCGCCATTGTAGTGCTCATTGGCATGTCCCTGATGACTTTCTATATATCCCATGCCATCCCTGGAGATCCTGCGCGCTTGGCCTCAGGCGCCCATGCCAAAGCGGAGCAAGTTGAAAGCTTGCGGGTGCAAATGGGGTTGGACAAGCCTTTGCCGGTCCAGTATATGATATACATGAAAGGCATCATAAGCGGGGATTTAGGGACATCTGTCAGCACAAGAAGGCCTGTGGCAGACGAGCTGAAGGAGTACTTGCCTGCGACTATAGAGCTATCTGTTTTCGCGCTGATAATTAGCGTTGTGGCAGGGGTGTTTTTTGGCATAGTCTCTGCTGTTAGGCGCAATAGCGCCCTTGACCATTTTCTGAGGGTTTTCAGCCTGGTTGGGGCTTCCATACCTGTTTTCTGGCTGGGGCTGCTTTTCTTGATTTTTTTCTACAAACAACTAAATGTGCTGCCGATTGGCGGCAGGATAGGCATTGGAATCAATCCTCCTACAAAAGCGACGGGCCTATATATCATTGACAGCATTTTAAGCGGCGATGGGATAGCCCTAAAAAGCAGCATATCCCATTTGGTATTGCCTTCAATAACCCTTGGCTACTCTTCAATGGGAGTATTTACCCGCATGGCCAGGTCTTGTGTGCTTGAAGTGCTCTCCGCTGACTATATCCGCACTGCAAGGGCAAAGGGCCTCAAGGAGACAATTGTCGTATACAAGCATGCTCTGCGCAACGCTATTTTGCCTTTGATCACACTGGTGGGATTGCAATTCGCATACTTGCTGGGGGGCACTGTCTTAACAGAAACCATATTCTCTTGGCCTGGGCTTGGTAGCTACAGCGTTACAGCCATAACCAACCTGAACTTCCCTGCAATAATGGGTGTCACACTAACTATAACCACGTTGTTTGTTGTGATAAACTTGATAACTGATCTTTGCTATGCAATAGCAGACCCCCGAATTGTTTATAAGTAAGGAAAACGTTTGTATGGCTGATATAAAAAGTTTTGTCAAATTCTTTAAAAACCCCTTGTCTGTCATTGGGGCACTCATCATATCGGCACTTGTTATGGCAGCTATATTTGCGCCGGTTTTGGCGACGCATCCCCCAAATGAGATTGTTATGGCAGACAAGCTAGCGCAGCCTAGCCCTGCCCACTATTTTGGGACAGACGAGATGGGCAGGGATATTTATTCGCGCATAGTGTACGGATCAAGAATATCCTTGCAAGTGGGCATGCAAGTGGTAGGCATTGCCATAAGCATCGGAGTATTCACTGGCGCGGTCAGCGGCTACTATGGAGGCTGGATTGACGAGATCATAATGAGGATTACTGACATGTTCCTGGCTTTCCCTTCCATGATCCTGGCTATGGCGATCGCGGCCGCTTTGGGGCCTTCTTTGAGCAATGCGGTCATCGCTTCCAGCATTACATGGTGGCCTTGGTATACCCGCATGGTCCGCTCGCAGATTCTTGCCCTAAGGGAAGCGGAGTTTGTAGAGGCAGCCAGGGCTTCGGGGAATACGATGTTTGGGGTTATCATTAAGTATATACTGCCAAACTGCCTGTCCCCATTGATAGTGCAGGCAACGATGGATGTGGGGTTTGCAATCCAGCTGACCGCAGGCTTGAGTTTTATTGGGCTAGGCGCACAGCCGCCTACGGCCGATTGGGGTTCCATGCTGTCTACAGGCAGGAAGTACATGCTCACCCACTGGTGGTATGTAACTTTCCCCGGGCTGTTTATATTTTTGGTGGTGCTGGGTTTCAACCTGTTAGGCGATGGCTTGAGGGACCACTTGGATCCTAAACTGAAGAATACGGCATGATCCGATGGGGAGGCGATTTTATTGGAAGAAGTGATTCTTGAAATAAAGGACCTGAAAACGTATTTTTACTCCGACAAGTCGGTGGTTCCTGCTGTAAATGGCATCGACTTGCTGGTGAGGAAAGGGGAAACCTTGGGCATTGTAGGCGAGTCTGGATGTGGAAAAAGTGTCACATGTTTGTCAATACTCCGGCTCATTCCCGACCCTCCAGGCAAAATCGTAGGCGGCCAGATACTCTTCAAGGGGGAGGATCTCTTGGCCAAAACCGAAGCGGAGATGCGGGCGGTGAGAGGCAACTCCATCTCGATGATATTCCAAGAACCAATGACTTCCCTCAACCCGGTGTTCACGGTGGGCGACCAGCTGTCGGAAGCGATCAGGCTCCACCAGGGGGTGGCAAAAAAGGAAGCCAAGCAAAAGGCTATAGACATGCTAAAGCAAGTGGGAGTGCCTGCCCCTGAGCAGAGGGCAAGGGAATACCCCCACCAATTGAGCGGCGGCATGCGCCAGAGGGTCATGATTGCAATGGCAATATCCTGCAATCCTGATTTGCTACTGGCAGACGAGCCGACAACTGCGCTGGATGTGACTATACAAGCGCAAATTCTTGAGATGATGAGGGATTTGAAAGACAGGCTGGGCATGGCGATAATCCTGATCACTCATGACATGGGGGTTGTCGCGGAAATGGCAGACCAAATCCTTGTCATGTACGCAGGCAAAGCTGTGGAGTGCGCCACAGTAAAAACCATCTACAAAAACCCGATGCATCCATATACTGTAGGGCTGCTAGATTCAATACCTAGGATGGATGTGGATGTGGAAAAACTCCACGTAATCGAAGGTGTCCTTCCTGATTTGTCAAATATGCCTGAAGCATGCTGCTTCGAGCCCAGATGCCCAGATGCCCGAAGCATCTGCTCGCAAAAGGAGCCCGATTTGGAGCAAGTCGGCGACAGCTTGGTACGTTGTTGGAAATACTGTCCGGAGTGGCGCCAATAAGCTGGCGAGGGAGGGTGATGTGGAAAAATTGGAAATGGAGCCTTTAGTCCATACTGTTGGAATAAAAAAATACTATCCCATCAAGCGGGGTGTCTTGCAAAAAACAATTGGGCATGTGAAGGCTGTCGACGGGGTTGACTTGTATATAAATAAGGGCGAGGCTCTGGGCATTGTCGGAGAAAGCGGATGCGGAAAGTCCACCCTTGGCAAGGTCATTTTGCAGTTGCAACCCCAAACTGAAGGCAAAGTTTTTTTTGAAGGCCAAGACCTCTCCCAGCTTGGCAAGGAAGCAATGAGGGAAACAAGAAAAAAAATCCAAGTTATCTACCAAGACCCTTACGCTTCCCTAAACCCCAGGATGACTGTAGAGCAAAGCATTGGGGATCCTATCGATGTGTTCAAGCTCGCAAGAGGAGAGGAAAAACGGCAGATAATTATCCAGCTTCTAAAAGATGTGGGGCTTTCAGAGAGCCATTTGAAAAGATACCCTCACGAGTTTTCCGGCGGCCAGCGCCAAAGGATCGGCATAGCAAGAGCTTTGGCGGTCAACCCTGGGTTGATTGTTTGCGACGAGCCGGTCTCTGCGTTGGATGTGTCTGTGCGCTCACAAGTGCTCAACTTGCTCCAAGAGCTGAAAAGCAGGTTCAATTTGACATACTTGTTTATATCCCATGACTTGAGCGTAGTCCGGCATCTATGCGACCGGGTTGCTGTCATGTACTTGGGCAAGATAATCGAAAGCGCGCCAACAAGGGAGTTTTTTGTTTTGCCATTGCACCCGTACAGCAAAGCCCTGCTTTCTGCTGTGCCAATCCCCGACCCGGCAATTAGCAGGGATAGGATCATCTTGTCTGGAGATGTGCCAAACCCGGCAAACCCGCCTGAAGGCTGCCGTTTCCATACGCGCTGCCCATACAAAACAGACTTGTGTGTTGCCCAGGAGCCAATATTAAGGCAAGCGGGAAACAACCATTATGTAGCTTGCCATGAGTTTTAGGAGGCGAGGCTTGGACATTATTGAGATGCTAGATTCCATTAGCGGCAACGTGGGGTTCTACTATAAAAACTTGGCAAACAATGAAGAGCCGGAGTTGGCGTTCAACCATGAGGCAACTTTCATTGCAGCCAGCATTATCAAGCTGCCAATGGCTGTGGCTTTGGAGCAGTTAATTGTCGAAGGTGAAATAAACCATCTGTCGAAGCTCACAATTTGCGATAGCGACAAAATGCCTGGGGCAGGCGGGTTGTCCCTGATACCAGGGAAGTTTGAAATCAGCATTAGGGGGCTCATCAACAACATGATCGCCCTTAGCGACAACACAGCGGCAAACAAGCTGTTAAGGCTGGTTTCCATAAGGGGATTCAATGATCGTTTCAAACAGATGGGGCTTGAAAAAACCCGTGTTAACCGGCTTTTGTTTGACGAGGAAGCCCATTTGCGCGGGTTGAATAATTACTTTGGCTTGCCAGAGATAATGGTGTTGCTCCAAGACCTTTATAACGGCGAAAAATATGGAAAAGAAGCTTCGAATGCTGTTATGTCAATTCTAAGGCTGCAGAAAGTCAACCACAAGATCCCATGCCGCATTCCATCGTCAGTTGCAATCGCCCACAAGACAGGGGAGGATGAAAGGACGACCCACGATGTAGGGATCGTGTTTTCAAAGAAACCATTCCTGATTGGTTTTGCTTCCAATGATGTGGATGTGTATGAAATGGAAGACGCTATAAAAAACATCTCATTGCAGCTGTACTTGCGAAATGCAAATTAGGGACCACAGCGTTTCCCGGCTATTTGTTTTTTTGGCACTCTTTGTAGCGCTCAATTGCTTCTTGGATGACGTTTTGCGCTGATTCGTATCCCTCAAAGTCTTCTACAATGGTTGTGCCTGGCGACTTCAAGTCTTTATAGTGGCTAAAGTGGAACCTGATCTGCTTTATCAGCTGCTCGGGCAGGTCTTCTAGTTTTTGGTATAAATCCCCATTGTTCCTGTCATCAACGGGCACAGCTATGATCTTGCTGTCAACTTCGCCGGCATCCACAAATTTCATCACGCCGAGAATACGCCCGCTCACCACAATGCCGGTATTGATTGGCTGGTCTGTTATTACCAAGACATCCAATTCGTCGCCATCTTCGTCCAGTGTTTGTGGGATAAAGCCATAGTTGCATGGTTTTGCAAAGGTGACTGGCTCAATGCGGTCAAGCAAAAAGCAATAATTGTCATGGTTCCACTCGATCTTATGGTTTGAGCCGGTTGGGATTTCGACCACTGCATTGATTTCGCCATTCTCCCAATCTCCAGCGTCTAAAATACTATTAAAATTTAACATCTGTGTACTCCTTTAGTTTTAAAAGCAGCTTTTAGCACACGCAAGTTTCCTTTGCAAGCCGTTTGTGAGAAATCATATCATGTAAACAAAAAGAGTGCAAGTGGTTTTCATATCACTATACTGTAAATATACAATACCAATTTTTCTCTACAGTTATTCAAATTTGCCAATCCAAAAAATTGAGATAAACATCTGTGCGCTTGGACATAAATGGGATTTTGCTAGCTTTCGCATCTTTTTTTAAATGATTCTGGCGAGATGGCGGGCTATAATTTGCATCACAAGCGTTATGTAAGATGCCTCCAGCAAACAATGGCTTTTCTGTAGGTTCAAATCCTGGCCAATGCAACTGGCTAACGAAAGTCATCTTGATTGGCGCTTGGCAAAAGGCGCGAACAGCAATACAAAAATCAAACAAGCTGATAAAATAAATGCGCCTTGCAAGTATTTTTAAAAGCGTGGCGCACGAGGTTGGCTTGCACGCATGCAGCGGCAGCTTTGCGGGAATCCCCAAAGCATTTGGCGAAGCAAGCGCGGCGCCAAGTGCCGGTTATCTACCGCAAAAAAGCCCCAAGTTTTGCGAAAAAGGCAGGCGCACACAGCAACAACACCAAGCGCGCCTGGTTGCCCGATAACAACAAAGGCACATCCAGCAATAAAAAATCAAAATGGGTTTGATAAAACTGTGCCTAGCTAATTCTAAAGGCCTTGCCCTAGCCTTTAAAAAGGGTAAAATTGCAGTGCAGGCTCAGACAGCAAAAAACAACACAATGCAAAGTGGCAAAGGAGCCTGGGTTCTGCAAAACAAAGGCACAGACAGCTTTTGACTGGCATGTGTGCCTTGTGGAAGGAGTACGATACTTATGCTGAATTTTCTAAAAAAAGAAGCAAACAAGACATTGACCGAGAACCTCGCTATGACCAACCAGTCAACAAATTCCTTTTGCCTCGATTTGTTTGCGACAATCGGCGCTTTGCGCTCTGCGGAAGACGGGGAGCTAATTAACCGTTTTGACAAGGCGTGGGCTGAGGATGCCGATTTGGCTATGAAGACTTTGTTTTTTGCCAGAGACATCAGAGGCGGACTGGGCGAGCGGCGTGTGTTTCGCGTCATGCTGAAAAGCATGGCAGCAGGGAGGTCGGCATCTATCGAGAAGAACTTGTGGGCAATACCGGAGTTTGGGCGCTATGACGATATGCTGGCGCTGCTTGACACCCCTGCAAAAGAGATGGCGCTAAACTTTATGAAAAACCAATTTGAGTTGGATTTGGAAGCTCTCAAAAGCGGCGGGGATGTGTCCCTGCTAGGCAAATGGCTGCCTTCTATAAATGCCAGCAATGCTGGCACTATCCGTTTTGGCAAAATAATCGCGAAACATTTTGGCTGCAATGAGGCCGAATACCGCAAATCCTTGAGCGCATTACGGGCTAAGATCGCTATAATCGAAAACAACCTCCGAACAAGCGACTACACTTTTGATTACTCAAAACAGCCTTCCAAGGCTATGTTAAAATATCGCAAAGCATTTTTGCGCAATGATAACGAGAGATATATCGATTATCTAGGCAAGGTCCAGTCAGGCGAGGCTAAAATGAATGTAGGGACTTTGCTGCCATACGAAATAATCCGGCCTGCCGTTGATTCGCGCGCTGTAACACAAGAGGAGCGCTACAGCATGGATGTGGCTTGGAAAGCCCAAGCGGACTTTACCAATAATGAAAATGCTTTAGTTGTTATCGATGGTTCTGGCTCCATGTACTGGAATGTGAATCCATCCCCTGCTTCTATAGCGCTGTCCCTTGGCGTTTATTTTGCAGAAAGGAATACAGGCGCTTTCAAGAACCACTTCATCACTTTCTCGCTAAAGCCACAATTGGTTGAGATAAAAGGCATAGACATATATGACAAAGTTAGGTATGCAATGTCTTTTAATGAAGCAGCTAACACTAATGTTGCCAAGGTTTTTGACTTGGTTTTGAGCACTGCTGTAAAAAACAAGGTAGCCCAAAATGAGCTGCCATCAACTTTGTACATAATCTCGGATATGGAATTTGACTATTGTGCCAAGGATGCGAGCCTGACAAACTTCGAATATGCAAAGAAACAATTTGCCCGCCATGGGTATGAATTGCCCACTGTTGTATTCTGGAATGTCGATAACCGCAACCAGCAGCAACCAGTCACAATGGATGAAACCGGCACAGTGCTTGTCTCAGGCTCAAGCCCAAGGATCTTTTCCATGATTTCTTCAGGCAACCTGTCGCCTTACGCGTTTATGCTAGAGACACTGGGCTCCGAGAGGTATGCAAAGATTAAAGCATTATAAGGTTTTTAACAACTGGCCCACACTTAGATTCTCCAAATCCACAAGCCCCCGCTTCAGTCGGGGGTTTTGTTTTTGCCCTAGTCTTTAGCATGTTGATGGCAGGTGGCGCTTTGAATCGAATCGATGACAAGCTCCGAACGCCAACAACAAAAACCACCCGACATGCGGGTGGGGGCAAAACTATACAATTGAGCCGCCTTAAATGAAAAATTGGAATTGTCTAGACTCCAAAAAAAATGAGAGGGCGGCGCAAATTTGGCGAACAAGGCAAATAGCCAAGCACACACTAAATGGATGTGTAAACGGCCCAAACTCGAATCCTGTAATATATTGATTTTGCGTTAAAAAAACAAAAGGAGGAGAAATGGGCCAAGACATTTCACACACATATCAAAAGTGGAGAGAGTAAAAATAGAGGCAGGGCTAAAGCACGGCAGCTCGCACTACGAAATAGCCAGGGGTCTTGCAGGAGCCAGTCCTCAATAGACAGGGAAGCCAAAAAGGGGACAGTGCCCCAGCAGAGGAATGGGTCAATAGCTTTTGTATATTTTGCCGATGTGGGGCAGAGCCGCCACGAGGAGGGGAGGCTGGGAAGCCGCAGGCCGCTCAAAATTTTCCAGTGCCCGATTTTATAGCAGAGGCGGCGGCAAGATAGCCGGGCATGGCAAGAAATGCGGCCACGGCGGCTTTGTGGGAGCGCTAAGGGAATTTGGCGGCTACAGCGCCGAAAACCAGGTGTGCACGAAGACAGTGTACAAATACATATCTGAAGGCCTGATGGAGACGAAGACAACAGGCTTGCCCAACAAGCTGAAGCGCAAGCCTTCCCGTAAAGGGCAAGGCAAACGAAAAAACAAAACGAAGCTTGGCAAAAGCATTGGGGAGAGGCCAGAAGAGGCAGAAAACAGGGAAACGTGGCGGCCTTGCCGTCAGCTCGAAATCCGGTCAGAATGAGGCGTTGCCGGCGCTTACAGAAAGGCTTTCAAGATACACCCTTGTATTCAGGGCGCTAAGCAAGCAGGCTCTGGACACTGTGGCGGGCCTTGCCGGGGCAGTAGCGCATGCAGGGGCGAAAGCCTTCAAATATGCCGCCCTAGACAATGGCGTCGAGTTTGCGAAAGCATCAGCAGCGCTGGGGGTATTTAGCGTTGATGCGTATTTCTGCCATCCGTACTCGAGCTGGGAAAAGGGCTCTGTCGAGCGCCAATGGAATGGCAAGGCTGTATGTGCCGAAAGGGGCAAGGATAAGCCAAATAGGCGATGAAGGGCTTCTGGGGGCTGAATGGCATATGAACACCCTGCCAAGAAAAGCGCTTGGCTACAAAACGCCAGAGGAAGTGTTTGGCGCCCATCTAGACAAGCTGCAGCAGCTGGAGGCGCGGGCCTCTAAAGGAATAGCTTCCGACTCCAGGCTCCAGTTATTCCTTGAGAGTAAACTATACAAAAGAAGGATTCTTGTCCGGGCATATGTTCCTATAAAAAAATAGTTGCAATTGCTATTGCAATTGCCCACCATTTTTTCATGCTGCTTCACATGCTCCAGCTTTGCGCATAATTGTGCCCTGCAAAATAATTCAATAAATATATGAATTTTGGCATCATAGCCCAACCTGAATTTCAGCCATATTAAACGCAACTGCCATGCTTGGGGGAGTATGTAAGCTCGAAGCAGTTTGGTCTCAAGCCATCTGGCATTTTTTCTGCCAAAGCCAACTGGAGTGCGTAGCCGAAATCCATGAGACAAGGCAGATTAATGGCATGCGCATTCTTGTTTTTCGTTTGCGAAAACACCACATAACTGGAACTGTGGAATATGGCTGGTGTTTTATCCGTCGCTACACGCCGATGTGAAGCAACAAACCCAGGCTTGACAGCCTGCTCCACCCGAGCTGAGTGGAGACAACCGGCGGATAATATCGTTGTTCCCCTTGCCGGTGATATTCGGGCGACATGGATTTGTCCAAAAATAAGAAGTGAAGCCTCCTATAATCGACAATAGATACCAAATAAACTGAGTATTTGTAATATTTCATTATAAATCGAGTAAATTTTTGTTGTGTTATAATGTTCATCAAGATACAATTAGAATATAGTTAGAGATAAATGTTGAATTTGCAACCAATCTCTGGGATATCCCAGAATAATGCCCTATCCAATGGAGACAATCCTGCACACTGTCAATAGCCTGCCACTTAGCACCTGATAATTGTTTTTCTAGAGTGTATATGGCTCAAACAGGGAACACTCTAGATAACTGTAACTGTAATTATTCTATTATATTGTAATCGACTAAAAGGAGACCAGGTATATTAGTTAATTAAGTTAAGTGAAAACGACATAATAACAACATTGCTTCATTCATCTTAAAGCATTTAACCACAATCAATAAACACAAAAAACACTAGGAGGATCTAAATGTCCACAGATCAACAACAGCCGTCAAGCAATCTAGATAAAAAAGTTCCATGGCTATTTTTCTTTGACATCATTTCACAGCAATTAGGAATTCAAGTCACGCTCCAATTCATGAACATGTTCATGACGAACTTCCTTTTGATGTCAGCTGCAGCTACAGCTGCTATCCTATCCGTTGGCCGGATAATCGACCTTCTTGTTTCGACAGTCTCCGGCACAATCGTCCAAAAGGGGAACCTGAAGGCAGGACCGCTGCGTTTCTATATCCTTATTAACGGCCCATTGCTTTTGATCGGAAACATTTGTATTTTCTTGAATCCGAGTGTTGGAGACACTGCAAAATATGTGGTCTTTATTATCGGCTATTTATTCAGGAATTTGCCACAAAGCTTTTTGATAACCGCTTCAAACGCCCTTGTGCCAAAAGTAGCCGGTTCCAACTTGAATGACCGGCTTGCCCTGACAGCAAAAAAAGCGCAGGCGACCCAGACAGCTGCTATCTTCACATCAATGGCCACTGTCCCGCTGGTCCAATTCTTTGAGGGATCCATGGGCCCAGGCAAAGGGTATTTGATTACAGCGATTATCTACTGTGTAATCCATTCCATTATTGGCTTTTTGGTCTACAGAGGCCTAGCGCCCTATGACCAGTATGACCCAGATGCCAAAAAAGTGGAAGGAAGCGCGGCTAACGTTAAAGTTGCCCACATCTACTCTGACACACTAAAGAACCCGCAAGCATGGATTCTCACACTGGCTGCCCTCCTTGCCCAAATTGGCATGTTTACGCTGCAGCCAATGAACGCCTATTATAATATCTATGTTTTAGGCTCATTGAGTTACATGGCAATTACCAATTCAGTGATTGCATACGCCGCCCTTGGTGTGGCTATCATAGTGCCGCCATTTGTTAAAAAGATCGGCAAGAAAAACTCGTATGTTTTGGCGTTTGGAGGCCAAGCGATAGGATTTGCAGGTATGCTGTTCTTGTCTAGAGGCAAGTATCCAATCTTTCTGGCATTCCAAATATGGAACCGCTGCATGATGGGGCTCAGTACCGCTGTCGGCGTCAACATTTGGGCTGACGCGGCGGAGTACCAGCTTTACAAGACGGGAAGGGACTCAAGGCCGTTTATCATGTCGCTGCAATCCCTCATGATGAAAGTCGGACAGTTTATCTCCTCTTTCACATACGCTATTCTCATCAACTATACAAACTTCAAGGCTCTTGGAGGCGGTCAAGCCGAACTAGATGCGACAAAGTTGCACAACGGTTTATACGGCTACCTCTTGGTGACTTATATACTAATCACATTGCTTTATATGAGCTTTGGCATCAATGAAGAAAAGTCCAAAGAATATACTGAAGCAAACAAGAAGATGATGGACGAAAGGGCTGCAGCAGCCGGACTCGCTCCTACAAAATAACAATATTGGAGCAATCCAAAATCGAAAATAAAATCCTATGCGACAAAAAAACTCGAAAGTGTTCCCTTTGTTGAGAAACGCTTTCGAGTTTTTTCTATCTCATCTTCTGACTACTAGAATAGTAAAACGCCCTAACCATGCGGGATCTGGGTGGGCGTTTTACTATTTCCAGCTCTAGGCTACGTGGTAGCCCAGCACTAGCACTGCGTCAATGATTCTTTTTGGGCTTCAGTGGGCTCTGCCACAATTTCTGTGCTTACGTTTGTGCCAGCTATATCCAGGGTTGATTTTTGAAGGGCCTTCATCACTTCAATTGTGTGCTTGTATGTATAGCCCTCCAAGGTCCCCTCCTGGCTGGAGGCTGCCTTCATAGCTTGGTTGAAATGCCACAGCAGGCAGCAAGAGAGCATGCAGATAAACCTGCTTGTTGGGGCTCATTATTTTTTTGAAGATATACCTTCAGCGCCTGCTTTGCGCCGCTGTCAGTGTAGTCATATAAGGTATATTGTAGCGTATTGCAGATTTACGTATATAAGAGCCATCTTGGCTGCTGCATTTCCTTGATGTCGGCGTGTTGGTGATAACCCAGCTCGTGGTTTTGGATCGCGTCTTCAATGTTTGGCTTGCCTTCATACATCTTGTTGATAATATATTTTTTAATGCCCTTTGACACCAGAAAGAACACATAGAGACCCAAAAAAAATAAAATGAAGGGCAAAAGGCCGTTTCCACTTGCAGAATGAATCCAATCAATTATTAATAAAGCATTAGACTATTTGTCAAAACTGCTTTTCTAGAGTGTTTATGGCTCAAACAGGGAACACTCTAGATAACAGCAACCGAAATCATTTTAATGTAATCCATTTAAAAGCATTCCAAGTATATTAAGTTCAAATAGCTAAGCGAAAACGACGTAATAACAACACTGCTTCATTCATCTTAAAGCATTTAACCACAATTATTAAACACAAAAACACTAGGAGGATCTAAATGTCCACAGATCAACAACAGCCGTCAAGCAATCTAGACAAAAAAGTTCCATGGCTATTTTTCTTTGACATCATTTCACAGCAATTAGGAATTCAAGTCACGCTTCAATTCATGAACTTCTTCATGACGAACTTCCTTTTGATGTCAGCTGTAACAACAGCTGCTATCTTGTCAGTAGGCCGGATAGTCGACCTTCTTGTTTCGACAGTCTCAGGCACAATCGTCCAAAAAGGAAACCTGAAGGCAGGGCCGTTGCGTTTCTATATCCTTATTAATGGCCCCTTGCTTTTGATCGGAAATATTTGTATTTTCTTGAATCCGAATGTTGGCGACACTGCGAAATATACCGTCTTTATTATCGGCTATTTATTCAGGAATTTGCCTCAGAGTTTCTTGATCACTGCTTCCAATGCCCTAGTGCCAAAAGTGGCAGGCTCAAACTTGAATGACCGCCTTGCCTTGACAGCCAAAAAATCCCAGGCGACTTCAACAGCTGCTATATTCACATCGATGGCCACTGTCCCCCTGGTACAGTTCTTTGAGAGATCCATGGGCGCAGGCAAAGGCTATATGATTACAGCGGTTATCTACTGTGTAATCCATTCCATTATTGGCTTTTTGGTCTACAGAGGCCTTGCTCCTTATGACCAGTATGACCCAGATGCTAAAAAAGTAGAAGGAAGCGCGGCAAACGTTAAAGTTGCCCACATCTACTCTGATACACTAAGAAACCCGCAAGCATGGATTCTCACATTGGCTGCCCTCCTTGCCCAAATCGCCTCGTTCACATTGCAGCCAATGAACGCCTATTACAACAGGTATGTTTTAGGCTCGTTGAGTTACATGGCCGTTACCAACTCGGTGATCGCATACGCATCCCTTGGTGTTGCGATCATTGCGCCACCTTTCGTTAAGAGGATCGGCAAGAAAAACTCGTATGTATTAGCATTTTCAGGACAGGCGCTCGGGTTTGCAGGCATGTTGTTCTTGTCAAGAGGCAGGTATCCAGTTTTCCTTGCATTCCAAGTGTGGAACCGCTGCATGATGGGGATCAGCACCGCTGTCGGCGTCAACATTTGGGGTGACGCTGCTGAATACCAGCTTTACAAGACTGGAAGGGATTCAAGGCCATTTATCATGTCGCTGCAATCCTTGATGATGAAAGTAGGGCAGTTTATCTCCTCTTTCACATACGCAATTCTTATCAACTACACAAACTTTAAAGCTTTGGGTGGCGGCGAAGCGGAACTTGATGTGACAAAGCTGCACAATGGCTTGTACGGCTACATGCTTGCGACATATATCGTAATAGCTCTATTATATATGAGCTTTGGCATCAATGAAGAAAAGTCCAGAGAATATATTGAAGCAAACAAAAAGATGATGGACGAAAGGGCTGCTGCAGCCGGAATCGCCCCTACAAAATAAACAATACTGGAGCAATCCAGAATAAAATCCAATGCGGCAAAAAAATGCGAAAGTGTTCCCTTTCCTTTGTTGGGAAACGCTTTCGCGTTTTTTCTGTTTGTTATGTTATCACTTTTCAGATTGCCTATTTCTCCCCTTTGGTGAGTTGGTGGTACTCTTGCAAGGAATAAACCTGCTCGTTGGGGCTCATTATTTTTTCAGCTATGCCTTTAGCGCCTGCCAGCGCCGCTGTCAGTGTAGTCATATACGGTATATTGTAGCGTATTGCAGATTTGCGTATATAAGAGTCATCCTGGCTGCTGCGTTTGCTCGATGTCGGCGTATTGATTATAATATCCAGCTCGTGGTTCTTGATCGCGTCTTCAATGTTTGGCCTGCCTTCATACATCTTGTTGATAATATGTGTATTGATGCCCTTTGAAGCCAGATGGTCGTGCGTTCCCCTGGTTGTGAAGATCTTGAATCCCAACTCGTCGAACTTTCTAGCTACCTTTTCTGAGTCGTCTTTGTCTTTTTCGGCGACTGAAATTAACACAGACCCGCTAAGGGGCAAAACAGCTTTGGAAGCTTCGAGCGCTTTATAGAAGGCCAACCCGAAGGATCCAGACAATCCAAGGACTTCCCCGGTTGACTTCATCTCCGGCCCTAGAACAGGGTCTACCTCTGGAAACATGTTAAATGGGAACACCGCTTCCTTAACGCCATAATAAGCCACATTCGGCATTTGTATAGATGTCAGGTCAATGCTCTCACCTGTGTGCTCTGCCATTATCAGCTTTGAGGCTATCTTGGCCATGTTGAAATCGCATACCTTTGACACCAAAGGCACGGTCCTTGATGCTCTGGGGTTAGCCTCCAAAACATACACACGCCCGTGGTGTATCGCATATTGGATATTCATCAGCCCGGCGACCCCAAGCTCTCCTGCGATCTTGCGGGTATAGTCCCTAATAGTTTCCAACTGTTCTTCTGATATATTTATAGTGGGTATCACGCAGGCAGAGTCTCCAGAGTGGATACCCGCATACTCAATATGCTCCATGACTGCCGGGACAAATGCATGCCCTTTGTCAGCCAACGCGTCAGCTTCGCATTCAATGGCGTTGTCGAGGAACCTGTCGATGAGCACGGGGGCATCCTCGCTGATAGATTGGGAGTTGATCCGCATATACTCATCTAACTGCTCGTTGTCAAACACAACCTCCATTGCCCTGCCGCCAAGCACGTAAGAAGGCCTTACCATGACCGGATACCCGATTTCGTTGGCGACAGAAACTGCTTGTGTGTAATTGCAAGCCATGCCTGACTCGGGCATAGGGATATGCATTTCATCCATCATTTTGCGGAACAAGTCCCTGTCTTCCGCTAGCGCGATGACTTCAGGAGGCGTGCCCAGTATTGGCACACCGGCTTGCTTAAGCTCCATAGCTATATTCAACGGGGTTTGCCCGCCGAATTGCACTATTGCCCCCAAAGGTTGCTCATAGTCGCAAATTGAGAGCACTTCCTCTACAGTCAATGGCTCAAAATACAGCTTGTCAGAGGTGTCATAATCTGTGGACACCGTCTCGGGGTTGCAGTTGACCATGATTGTCTCGAAGCCCATCTCCCTGAGGGCGAATGCGGCATGGACACAACAGTAATCAAACTCGATTCCTTGCCCGATCCTGTTGGGCCCGCCGCCTAAAATTATGACTTTCTTGCTTATATCACTCTTTGCGCTGCTGTCTGATACTTCACTGTTTGCACGGGACTCTTCGAGTTCCCTCCCAAGTTTTCCGATGCCATTAAATGTGGAATAATAATACTTGGCATCTGCGCCAGATACCGGGATGATGTCCCATTCTTGCACAATGCCTGCCGCTTTTCTTTGTTCCCTGATTTCAGCCTCGCCAACAGAAGTGAGCATTGCCAAGTACTTGTCTGCAAAGCCGTCTTTTTTAGCACTCGCCAGCAAATCAATTGGCAGCGCTGATCCCTTGTGGGCTAATATTTCGATTTCCATCTCTACAAGTTCTTTGATTTGCTCTAAAAAATATGTTTTTATTTTAGACAACCCGTAAATTTGGCTGACACTTACACCTTTGCGCAAGGCTTCATATATAGCAAAATACCGTTCGCTGTTTGGGGATGAAATCTTTTGGAGCAGCTCGGGCACTCCAAGGTCAGCTAAGCTCTTGGCGAAGCCAAGGCCAGCCCTGCCGATCTCCAGCGAGCGTATGGCTTTCTGGAATGCTTCTTTAAAAGTCCTGCCGATGCTCATAACCTCGCCCACAGCCCTCATTTGGGTGCCTAGCTTGTCTTCGACCCCATTAAACTTCTCAAAAGCCCACCTTGCGAATTTCAAGACTACGTAGTCGCCATATGGCTCGTATTTGTCCATAGTCCCATTTTTCCAATAAGGGATTTCATCAAGGGTAATCCCTGCTGCCAAGAGCGCAGAGAAATAGGCAATGGGGAAACCAGTGGCTTTTGACGCCAGGGCAGATGATCTGGAGGTGCGGGGATTAATCTCTATGATGGCTATTTTCCCATTTTCCGGGTCATGGGCGAATTGGACATTGGTGCCGCCAATAATGCCTATCTCAGAGACAATGTCATAGGCTATCTGCCGTAGCCGCTCTTGAAGCTGGGCTGAAATGGTCAGCATTGGCGCAGAACAGAATGAATCTCCCGTATGCACGCCCATAGGGTCGATATTTTCTATCATGCATATGGTGATCATATTGCCCTTTTCATCCCTTACTACTTCGATTTCGAGCTCTTCCCAACCCAAAACGCTTTCTTCGATTAGAACTTGCCCTATCAAAGATGCTTGCAAGCCACGGCTGACAACTATCTGCAACTCTTCTTTGTTGTAGACAAGGCCTCCGCCGGTGCCTCCCATTGTGAATGCGGGCCTCACAACCACAGGGTATCCAAGCTTGCTTGCAACTTCTGTGGCTTGCTCGACAGACAATGCCTCGTAGCTTGCAGGCATCTCGATTCCAAGCTTGTCCATCATCTTTTTGAACTCGATGCGATCCTCGCCCCGCTCTATGGCGTCTAGTTGCACTCCTATGACATTAACGCCATACTCGTCCAGCACCCCAGCATTATGTAATTCAAGGCTCAAATTAAGGCCTGACTGCCCGCCCAGGTTTGGCAGTAGGGCATCCGGCCGCTCTTTAGCGATTATTTCCGTAAGCCTGGCTACATTTAGCGGCTCGATATATGTGACATCAGCAACAACCGGGTCTGTCATTATTGTCGCTGGGTTTGAGTTTACCAAAATGATCTTATAGCCCAAGCTCCGCAACGCCTTGCATGCTTGTGTGCCAGAGTAGTCAAACTCGCATGCTTGGCCGATAACGATTGGCCCTGAGCCGATGATCATAACGGAGTTTATGTCTGTTCGTTTCGGCATAGTCGGCATTCTCCTTTAGGTTTGGATGTTTGCATGTCAAGGTATGATATTTATATTTTGGCTACGCAGGTATTCTTTGACTTGGCGGACAGTCAGTTCGTTGAAATGGAATAATGATGCTGAAAGGGCAGCATCTGCTTCACCTTCTGTAAACGCCAAGTAGAAATCTTCCAGGGATCCTGCCCCTCCGGAAGCGGTTACCGGGATGTTTGCCGCCCGTCTCACCTGCTTGGTGATTTCGAGGTCATATCCGGTTTTTTTCCCGTCTTGGGACAAGCTGGTCAGCAAAATCTCCCCAGCGCCCAGCGACGCGACTTGTTTAGCCCACTCGATTGCGTCAATTCCTGTGTCGCTATTGCCCCCGTTGGTAAGTACAGTATACTTGCCTCCTTCATGTTCCATGACATCTATGGCTGCGACAACCGCGCTTGAGCCGAAACTGTCTGCAGCCTCTCTGATAAGCTGGGGGCGGGCTACTGCAGCGGAATTGGCTGCCGCTTTTGAAGCGCCTGCTCCCAAAACTGCCTCAAAATCCTCAACAGTGCGGATGCCTCCGCCAACAGCCAATGGTATAGTAATTGCAGCCGCCACTTTTCTGACCATTTCGATTACTGTGTCCCGGTTTTCGGTTGTTGCAGTAATGTCCAAGAAAACCAGCTCATCTGCGCCTTGCTTCTCATACGCAATGGCACATTCCACTGGGTCTCCAGCATCTACCAAATCAGTGAACTGGACACCTTTGACTACCCTGCCGTCTTTTACATCTAGGCAGGGGATAATTCTCTTCGGCTGCATCATTTCGCCTCCTGGTTATTTAAAGTAGTATTATAGTTATGCCTTGCAAATAATACAACAATAAGAGGGTTTTGAAAACATCTTTGTGCATAATTAACTAAAAATTGCCCAGAAGCCCCTGCTTGATGGCAAAAGGTTAAAATGGCAAAGTTTAGCAAGTTTTTTGTGGCATGGCGTATTGTTTTATATAAGTAACCATTGCCGCTCGCCACATCCTTTTGCTGCATACCTTTGGGCAGGCTCAAAACAATGCGTTTAGTCTTGTTGGGCATACAAAAAACGAATTTAAACGGATGAATTATTCTATTGCTAAATGGCATAGCAGCCGCATTGCTAAAATGCGGCTTTTGAAACACATCCTAGCGGCTTTGGAATGCGGCACTCGGAAGATGAAGCAAAAAAACTATTCCTCGCCATTCCAGCAGTAGGTGCATAGATTGCATCTGCTGATTCCGATGGCGTCGAGCATGCCACCTAGGGAATGGTAGCCAAGAGTGGTCAAACCTAAACGATTTCTAACAAAGTCAACCATTGCCTCATACTTTTCTGATCCAAACTGGGTATAGGGCAAGCAAGCCTCATTGTCATCAGAGCCTTCAAGCGCCATAATGGATTTTCTTGATATGAGGTCGCTTTCTGCGTTTGATGATGAAAAATTCAAGTATTTGCAGTTAAAAAGCACAGGAGGGCAGGCGGAGCGCACATGGAGCTCTTTTGCGCCGCATTCATACAAATATTTGACCATTCCCCTCATCTGGGTGCCTCTGACAATCGAGTCATCGATCCATAACAGTTTATGGTTCTCGATCAACAGGTTTATTGGCACGAGTTTCATCTTGGCAATCAAATCCCGCATGCTTTGGTCTTTAGGCGTAAAACTCCTTGTCCAAGTCGGGGTGTATTTCACTAATGGCCTTGCAAAGGGTTTGCCAGAGCTGTTAGCGTAGCCTATAGCGTGGGCGGTGCCTGAATCAGGAATGCCTGCAACAAAATCCACATCTGTGCCAAACCCTGAAGCCAAATTCTCTCTGGCTAGGCTTTCGCCATTGCGGTAGCGCATCTGCTCCACATTGGACCCCTCATATGTAGACGAGGGAAAACCGTAATACGCCCATAAAAATGCGCACATCTTCATTTCTTCCCTCGGTGCCACACATTTCGCAATCTCATTTTCAGTAATAAAAACCACTTCTCCAGGGCCAAGTTCGTAGAAGTCTGTGTATCCCAGGTTGATATATGCGAATGGCTCAAATGAAGCGCATTGGCTGCCTTCTTTTTTTCCAATTGCTAGAGGTGTGCGGCCAAGCTTGTCCCTTGCGGCATAAATGCCCCCTTCTGCGCACACCAACATGGTCATAGATCCCTCGATCAAGCTTTGGGCATATTGGATTCCTTCGGGAATGGTGCCTTTTCTGCATATCAATGAAGCCACCAGCTCAGTGTCATTAATCATGCCTCCACTGAGCTCGATAAAGTAAACATTTTCTTTTTCAATCAACTGCTCGGCGAGCACAGCTTTGTTATTGATGCGCCCGACTGTCACAACTGCGAACTTGCCGATCTTCGAATTGAATATTATGGGCTGGGGATTGGTGTCGCTGATGCATCCTACACCACAATTGCCGATAAGCTCCGGTATATCATCTTCGAATTTGCCACGGAATGGCGAGTTTTCGATATTATGTATGGCCCGGTAGAAGTGTTCGCCATCATATGTCGCCAGTCCGCCCCGTCGGGGCCCAAGGTGGGAATGGTAGTCTGTCCCAAAGAACAAATCTGCCACACACCCGCTATTAGAGCATACTCCAAATATTCCTCCCAATTTGTTTCATCCTCACTTTTTTTGTTTCAGTGTCAAAGTGCCATATTGCTTTCCAAGATTATATTGGTGTTATTCAATAAATTAAAACCGATTTCTACCCTTCGGTTTGCAGATTTCTCTGCGCTTGTCGCAGCTTTTGGGTAAAGCGGCTTCTCTCCGCCATAGCCTTTGGTGAATATCCTCCTATGGTCTATGCCTTGTGAGGCCAAGTAGCTGCCTACAGCTTCTGCCCGCAGCTCTGAGAGGTTTATGCCAAACTCGTCGGCCTCTCCAGCGGATATATGGACATGCCCATCGATCTGGATAATCTAGTATTATGGCGATTGCCACGAACTCGTCTACCGTAAAGCCGCTTGGTCTTTGTCTAAAAACAAGCTGGTGTCAGCGATGAAGTTGACGGTCGCATTTTTGTTCAACAAAGCCTCAATTCCATCAATTTGGCCTATTGTGATGTTGTAGAAAGCGTCAGAAGGCTTTGGGTTGGCGTTGGAAGCGTCAGAAAAGACCCCTTCCATATATATACGAAGCGTTGAAAACCTCTTTAGACATTGCAGGGATGGTATCTCTCCCGATCGCCTGCCAAGCGCCGCACATCTGCTTAAAAATAGCATTTGCCCGGTTTTGTGAAAAGCGTCGTAGTTTTGCCTCCAGCCCATCAAAGACGCTTCTTCCAACAGCGCGTCAATCCCTTCGTTGTCTTCGCCAGAAAACTCAGGCAAAGTGTCTCTGATCATTTGATAGTAGACGCTCTTGTCTTTGCCGTTTCCCAGATCATCAACTACCTTGAGGATGTTGGCAACCAGCTGTTTTGCTATATCTGGATGCCCATCTCCTCAACACTAAAGCGTCCATCACGAATGCTTCAGGGTCCTTTGTTGAAAACAATATATGGCTACCATGCCTCTGAATGGCTTCATTAATGCTCCATGTGGCAACAGCATCAGGTATGCCTCAGTAGCCTTGTCTGAGCCGTCAAATAATTCGATATTGTGCAGGATGCTGCTCTTCGCTGCACATCCAAATCGGTTCTTTCAGAAAACCATGCGAACAAACTGTTGACCACAGAATCCTCCTATGCCTATTTTGGCATTTTGCAGTGATTCGATCGTTATAAAATGTTTCAAGGCTACAATTCCATCTGCCCCGTTAGAAAATCCAGCAGTAGAGTAGAGGAGCTACAAACAATACATTTTCCTCATCTAGTTCCCCTGAAAGCTATGCCAACCTGTTTACTGTGAGGGACATGCCCATCGATTCATTTTTGACAAAGCGCTCTTTTATCCTTTGGTCAGATTCATTATTAATAAAGTTGATTTTAAACCATCTTGTTCGTTGTATCGGTTGGATCCAATCAAAGCAGTCCATCCAAGCCAACTGTCAATGTCCATTTCAAACTCATATATCTGGGCATTATTGGTTATTGGCGGATCCGTGGAGCCTCTGCCAATATTGCCAATAAAGCCAATGCCAAGCTTTTCTTTCAATATTGTCTGCCAAAATGCCACTACCACTAATGCAATGAGAAAAAGGGCAATTCCCGACTTGGTTTTGCCTTGGTGCATCCTGAAGATCCCAAAACCAGCGAGCGCAATAGCCCCGCCTCCAATGAAAGCGGCGATGTTGTTGAGAATTGTTGATGCCAAATCCATAAAGCCTGCCTCCTTTTCAAATTGTGGTATTTTCTGCAACCTCATTTTAGCCGATACATGTTATTTGCCCGAACACAGCTATTATTGGTGATAAGTTGGTCAATAGCATGGATTGAAATTAATAGACAGGGGCTGCTCATTGGTTCATTATACATCAAAACATAACAGGCAGGATATGAAAGTTTCTGGATACAATCCACCGCCCAAGAACAAAAAAAGATAATAGCCCATCCAGCTATTTTCTTTTATGTATCCTCAAACCCATCCAAGTTTTGATAGGCCATGCAAGATCTAAACCGGGGTTTCCAGGTTGCAATCCTTTTTTGCCTCCAGTTTTTCTTCAAGACTGGCATGCCAGCGCGTGTTGAAAGCCAGATCAAATAACGCTATCCATGCCATGGGGATTTTCGAGATGTGTAGTAGCACAATACGCTATAGCTCCATATGCCTTGTTGCAATTTCGGCAATTGAAATCTTTCCAGTTTCCAAGGGGGCTGCATGGAATCGCAATTGATGAGATCCATGCGCACTGCAGACTTTTTATTCCATAAAACTATTTCTCTTAAGCGTTTTGCTTTGGCATGGCCAAAGCAGCTGGCAGCTCGTAGCTCGTAGTTTATGGCATTAGAGCAGGCTTGCAGCAACCAAACTGCCCAAGCGAAATTTATGTAATAATTAATCCCGCTCCTGTATTGTGACTCGAACGCTGTCGCCGGGTTGTTTGCCGATTGTGGCTCTGATGCTTTTGAGTATGCCGATCACATAGCATATGGAGCCATCAGGGTTTGCGATCCCCATATTGACGATGCTCCCATCGTATTTTTCCCCGTCAAATGTGGCATGGACTTTAACCCGCCCTTTGCCAAACACTTCTCTAATATCAAAGGGCACAGGAACGAGAGCTCCCCCTTTTCCTGAAGTAGATGAGCGGATTACAGCATCAAACTCAAATATTCTTTTGCCCATATCCACCTCCTTAATCTTAATATGGATATTATACAGTTTAAACATTTAGCAATAAAAGGATACAGCGCCAAAATTGCCAATTGATAGAGCCGTATAATGAAAAACAAACTGCAGTCAAGATGGCATTATTACGAAGCAGTCGATATGGAAATGGGCACAGAACATTGTAGCAACAGGGTCTGGATCCCATTCTGCCACTGCATCTGTAGATTTCTTTATATGTGTTTCAAAACCGCTTCCATTTGATTATAATAGCTAGGTGAAAAAAGCCATTAAACTAATAAACGGGAAAAAGAATAAGACGGGGGAGGAGCCAGCTGCCTATTTTAAAGCCCTGCGTTTTTGTGGCAAGAAGAAAATATGGGTAGTGTGCCGCAAACACCTGCATTGCTGGCCATGTTTATTAGAATTTTTTAGATTAGCGGGTGCGGTGTTGATATGGGATTCCAAGTGCCAAGCCCGCAATCCACATAAATAAGGAGGAGGCGCATTCATCCCGCTACTTTAAAAGTGTGGGTGCATTGCGCCAACAAGGGATGAAAATTGGCTTGATCGGGCTTAACCAAACAGGAAAAACAACCCTTTTTAACTTGCTTACAGGCAATGCCGATGATATGCAGGCAAAATCAGCGAAAGGCTCAGCCAATACTGGGGTAGGTATTGTGCCTGATCAACGCATAGACTTTCTTTCAGCACTGTTCAAGCCAAGAAAGACAATAAACGCCAGAATAGAACTGGTTGATGTGGCAGGTTTTTCTGTATCAGGCCAAGACAAGAGCTCAGGTGCCGCCAAGTTTTTGGATGATGTGCGCAACTGTGAGGCGCTAGTCCATGTGCTGCGGGCTTTCGACTCAAACTCTGTTGTCCACGATTTATCCAGCGTCAATCCTGTACGGGATCTTGAGCTGGTTGAGACTGAGCTGGTCTTTGCTGACCTTGAATTTGTTGACAAGCGAATAAGCCGCATCAAAGAAGGCAAAAAAATAACCAAGGAGCAAACCGATGACCTCGTACTGCTGGAACGCTGCTTCGAATGGCTGGAAGATGGCGGCACTATGAGAGAGATGGGCTTGACAGCAGAAGAGCGCCAAGCTCTGCAGCATTATTCTTTCCTAACTGACAAGCCACGGCTTGTAGTTGTGAACCTTGATGACAACCAATGGTCAAGCAAAGAGTGGCCAATGAAAGAAGAGCTCCAAGTGGCAGCCTCGTCGCAAAATATCCCTGTTTTGGAGATTTGCGCCGAAATGGAGCTGGAGATCAGCCAGTTGGAGGAGGAGGACAAAAAGCTTTTCATGCAGGACATGGGATTTGAAGTGCCCGGGGTGTCGATGCTGGCTTACGCCCTGTACAGGCTTTTAGGGCAAATATCCTTTTTCACTGTAGGCGAGGATGAAGTGCGCGCTTGGACTATTGACGAGGGCACTGTTGCCAAGCATGCTGCAGGGAAGATACATTCTGATATTGAACGTGGTTTTATCAGGGCAGAAGTTGTTAAATACGACAATCTCAGAGAGTTGGGTTCCATGGCCAAAGTCAAGGAGAAAGGGCTTTTTAAGCTTGAGGGCAAGGAATACTTGATTAGTGACGGAGATATAATTAATTTCCGTTTTAATGTCTGAAATGAAATATAAATGATAAAAAACAGTATTGGTCATTTGTGCAATTGCACAAGAAATTCAATGCTGTTTTTGTTTTTTTGCGATCATATCAATTTTATTTGCCCCTCTTCTTTACCGCATTTAAATGTGGCTGCGGACCTATTTTCATGCTTGGCTGGTGAATAGCTGCATCATGGCTTACATGGGATGTGGCTATTGTCAATGGCATCCGCGAAAGAACACGCCCCCTTATGCTGGAAGAGGCAAGACAGGCCAGCAAAGTGCAAATAACTTGTATTACAGAAGAAAGTTGCAATACTAAACAAGAGAAGTAAGATACAATATAAGAAATAACAAGTAAATGAGGTAACAATATGCCAGACGCGACCGCAATGGCCCAAGAGCGCCAACAAATTTACAAAGACTTATACAGGGGCAATGTTCCCACACGCTTATTGATAGGCAACGCATTGGGACTTGAAGCAGTATGCCACCATGCAGGAGTCGACACCGCTGAAATCTACTGGGATATGACAAAAGCTTTAGCGCCAATTGACAAGGCTTGCGAAGATTTTCCCACAGACAGCTCGCCGGGAGGCACCCGTAGATATCCATCATATTACCACCTATTAGGGGCCAGGCCTTTTAAGATGAGCTCAAACGGCTCTATGCAGCATCCTGAAGTCCACGGCATGGAAGTTGAGGACTATCCTGACTTGATTGCCAAGCCATACGACACAATTATCGAAAAGATACTTCCGCGCTTGTATACAGCGCTTGACAAAAGCCCGATGGAAAGGGCATTCGCCTTAGCGAAATCTTACAACGCCCATACAGCAGAGAATGCCACCCTTGGCGCAAACGGGGCACAACTGCGGGCAAAGTACGGCTTTGCCGGTCCGCCAAGCGCTGCCACAACAGCCCCATTCGATTTTGTCGCCGACTTTTTCAGGGGTTTCACAGGAGTCGTCAAAGACATCAGGCGAATGCCTGGCTTGGTTAATGACGCCAGCTACGCCCTTTTGCCCTTGCTGCTAAAGAAAGGCCAGATTCCTGTGGGCGCAGAGCTTGGTGTGAGCTCAATTCCGCTCCACATGGGACCTTTCCTTGGAACCAAGGAGTTCGACAAGTATTACTGGCCTTCATTGAAAGACCAAGTAGAGCAGTTGACCCAAATGGGAGCAAATGTGTCACTGTTTGTCGAAGCTGACTATAAGCGTTTTTACGACCATCTGTATGACTTGCCAGAGCGCTCTATCCTGCGTTTTGAAATGGGCGACCCTCAAGAGATCAAAGACAAATTCGGCAAGAAATTTGTCCTGGGCGGGTTGTACCCATTGACTCTTCTGATCTCCGGAACAAAAGAAGCTTGCCTTGACAAGGCAAAATCCCTCATCGATATCTGCATGCCCGGCGGCGGATATACATTTGACTTTGACAAGAGCGCTTTTGACATGAATTTCAACATAACCGAAAACTACAAGGCTGTCCTAGACTATGCATGGGAGAATGGGAAGTACTCAGAAGCCCAGCGGGCTGGCAACAAAGAGCCTGCTCCGTGGCCAAACCGCTCTGTGGAGATAGTCTCCGAGATTGAGAAAAATATGAATTCGAAGTACTACACCACGTGGGAAGGGCACAAAGCCCAAAGCCCAGAACTTGAGCGTGGCATAGACAACGTCATTGGCTCAAAGCTCACTAGGTTTGAAGACTCGATGTTCAACTACATCATCAACCTCTGCTCATAGACATATTTGGCTTGGGGGACAGATGTCCCCTCAAGCTGGTTTTCGTCAAAAGATGTGGCAAAACAGGCCAGCACAAATTGATATATTAACCTTCAACAAATTTTCTTGAATACACAGTCGTTTTACAGCGCTTCTAGCTGGACCAACTTTGCATGTTGTTTCCAGTTGACTATAAAATTACTCCAATATTCTTTAAATCCGCTTTTTATGCCACTAGCAGGTTAAAAGGCATTGTTTTTTTTTGCAGCGGTATTTCCCCTCTAGCTTCTCAATGTGCCAAATTATCGCATATTGCAACAACATAGATTTTCTTTTTTCGACTCTGGTGTGAATAAAACACCAAAAGGAACCATGATCAAACAATGCCATATTATAAAATAGAGAATTATGTAAATAACTATACTTTTGCATGTGGAGTTTGAGGCGAAAAAAAAATAATGTATGTGAGAATAAAAGAAACGGGAGCCGTTTACGCTACCATCAGTGAGGCGATATTGGCAGCCCAAACCTTAGGGTTGTCAACTTATTTTATTGAGATCCTCGGGTCTTTTACAGAGACAAGCGATGTGGAGATATCATCACGCATCACAATAGCCAGCGTAGGCGGGTCATTCACAATAACTGGATCAGGGCGAAACATTCTTGTCCAAAATGGCGGGTTTCTAATCCTGGGTGATCGTGTGGGATCGAACACTTTGACAGTCAAACTGCCTGTGAAAGTTCTCACCGATGGCTACATCCAGATGCAAGCGGGGGCTGTGCTGGATGTTGAAGGTACAGGCCTTGAGCTTAATGGGGAAAATGCGTCAGGAATCATTACTGGTGGAATCATAAAGGGCATTGTGAGGGCATTGTGCATGCTCAATGGCGCAAGTCTAAGCGAAATTTCAGGTGGCGAGTTTTATGCCATTGGAGAGGTTGCAAATGTGTCAAACTCCAGAATCGATAAAATTGCCGGTGGCGGCTTTTACCAAACAAGTACAGCCTACACCATGTATAGCGGGCATGCATTATTTTTAAACAACGATTCCTTAATTGGCGAGATATCAGGCGGTTTTTTCGAGACGCAGAGAAACAGCGCTCTTTATATTACCCAAGGCTCTAGGGTCGACTTGATCAGAGGAGGCGAATTTGTCGCCAACCGTGTCGGTGAATTGGGAACCAATCCTCACATAGATACGCGAAATGCGGCTATCTGTGTGATTGGCTCAGAAAGGTTGACGAGTGTCGGGGAGATATCAGGTGGCTATTGCCGAAACTCATACTTTGGAGTCTGGTTGGCGAATGAGCCGATTGGAAGAGATTTGGCTAGTATCGGCATGATCAGCGGAGGGGAGTTTGAAGGCGCTGTCGGGCTTGGGGTTGACAAATCCACCATGATAAATGAAATTGTCGGCGGAAGAATAGTTGGTAATACGGCATTGTTCAACCTCGGCTCTATTATCCGGATTGGTGGTTCTGCGGAAATTATCGGAGAATTGATTGGCTTGAATAATTCCCTTGACGGCGCCAATGAAGGGGTTGTTGACATTATTGACGGGGGCTTTATTACCGCTACAAACGCCGGAAGCTCTGCTGTTTCAAACAAAGGCAATATAAAGGAAATATCCGAGGGTGTTATTATTGGAGGTACGGCAGTATACTGTTTTGACAGCGGCAAATTGGGGAAAATCACAGGTGGTGTTTTTTGGGGAAAATCATACAGCGCGGTACATCTTGGCCCAGATTGGCTTGCGCTCGAGCCAGGCTTAGAAGCATTGATAGGCAAGGGCAGATACCAAGCTAAAGGCACTGTAATTTTTGACGGCGAGGGAATGCCTCTTTGGCCAACAAACATGCAGTTGAAGACGACTTACTACATGAGCTTCCAGGAAGTGGCGGTCGAAGGAATTGAAGGGACCAGGTTCAGATACCTGACAGTCAACATTCCTGAAGGCTTTGGAAATGTAGTTGTCAACGGCAGCTTTGCGCAGTATCCTGGAGGAGGTATTTATACTGTAGGTGAAACAGTTGAGATCAAAACCTCTGAGCGCCCAGGTTATGTATTTGACGGCTGGACATCAACAAACCCTGCAGTGGTTTTCGAAGACCCGTATAGCCTAACAACAGCTTTTGTGATGCCATCTGAGGTTGAGATGGAATTTAGGCGTCTCGAAGTAACTGCCAACTGGAGCAGGGAAGGCGGAGAAGAAACCTTCCCCCATGTGCACATTGGAGGCAGTTATGCTGCAGATTCTGGCACAGGAGATTATGCCGTTGGTGAAGTTGTCTCGATTAGCGCTGGCGAACGGGCAAACTGTTCCTTTGAAGGTTGGACTACAGATTCACAAGACATTGATTTAGTCGATTTGGGGGCTGGGAATGCGACGTTTATTATGCCACCAAATGACGTTGCCCTCAAAGCCAACTGGACATGCGCAAACACTGGCAATCCAAACGGGATTAAATCAGCAGCGGCGCAAGTCATTTCCTCTATAGCAATGGAGGAGCTGGCGTTGGGCTATATCTTGAATGCTGAGGGTGAAAAAATCCAATATGCCATCGGAACCCTCGAGTCAGTCTACGGGCCTCTCTCCCAGCCAAGCATCAAGCAATTGTTTTGTGTCAATGAGAAAGTGAGGGATACAGTGTTCGAAGTTGCCATGAGCCAGATGTATCTTATTGGCAAATTGGCATCGGTTGCCCATGCTTACAAAAATATCGTTTCTAACGATAACGGAAATTGTGATGAAGATCAGATAATAATAGATGAATAAGACACAATTGCACTGTTATGTGTGAAAAATAAATTATTAAGTATATAGGGAACCCTGAAACCTGGCAACTTCTAGTTTCAGGGTTTTTTTAATTTGGGCTTCTATGTTTAGCGGCTATCCACATTATTTCTGGTTCTATGTAAAAATTCTAAGTGAGGAAAAACACAGGCGCAATCGATTTCCTACTTAAAACTGTAATTGCAAAATGAACTTCTAGAATTGCAAATTACGCAATTTTGCCATAGAACTCTGCAAATTCATCTTTTGTGAGGGTGTATGCCAGTTCATAGAGCATATCCCCCCGATTTTCAAATTCATTTTTAATAAACCTAGCCCGCCCCTCCAAAAAAGAGCTGCC
>WRIE01000005.1 GCA_009782875.1 Eubacteriaceae bacterium
ACTCGTGATTGCTGTTCGTGCTCATCTTCATCATTCCTTTAACTATTCTTTCAGATGATGAAATTATATATTATTTAGCACCACTGTGCAAGTTAGGATTTTAAAAAATAAGCATAAAAAAACAAAACTCTTAATCAGGAAACGAAAAAACACGCTTAAAGCAAACACAGCCATAATGGCAAAACCACCAGGCAGTCAGTTGCTTATAATACGTGTTTCGAAATTCTGTTTAAAGAATCATCGTCTCTCCAGTTTAATTGTCTTGCAAAAATATAATACTATCACAAAGGATTTTTGTCAACGCAGCACTCGATATTCCAATTGTCACAACTTGTATCTAATTGATTAGAAATTATATGAAATTCATTAATGCATCAAACCGATGTCTAACAATACAAATCCACACTTTCGTTTTCATGCGTTTTTTGTGTATATTTCTAGCGTGAATAAAAGCGACGAGACATATTTATTGAAATTGATAAATTGTCAATAATATGTGCATATAGATATAATGATTAATAATAAAATGGATTTTATCGATATTTATCGTATAATATGCATATAAATATAGGGTATCCATGCAGCACAAAATATCGACAAAGCTTTGGACTCATGATATAATAGTTAACAATCCCAAGCGGGCAAAATTTTATTGTTATCCTTAAAAGATTTAATTAGCTCTATTAAATCTGGCTTATATATTTTGCCCATCGCCAAATTCCGTGCTATAATCTCATTTAAGAGACAAATTGGTCAAACAAGCATTTTTTTTCTAGTTAATAGTAAAATCCTGCTCTTTATAGGCGGGGGAAAGCATGTATCTATGATGCTGCAAAAGCGGCGCATGGTGGTTGAAGTTATCTAAAGAAGGACAAGCTGTGGAGGATTCCCAAATGAGCATTGATAACCAAGCGGCAGTACAAATTTTTTACAGAATGATGAGGGCCCGGCTCTTTGAGCAGGAAGTTTACCGGATTAAGGAGGCTGGCATAGCCTCAGGGCCATTGTTTTTGTCAATTGGCCAAGAAGCTACTATCGCTGCAGTCATGGCGTTGAATCCCCAAGACATTGTGCTTGCCTCCCACAGGAACTTCCATGTCATGATAGGCGCAGAAGTCGGCATAGAGAAAATCTTCAAAGAGTTGATTGGCGACCCTGACGGGGTCTGCGGTGGAAAGGGAGGCTGCTTCTCCTCAGCGGACAACTCTGTCAACTTTTACGGGTCATCAGCTTTGCCCCAAAACCAATTTGGCAAAGCAGTGGGCATAGCGCTTTCAATCAAGCTCCAATCGAAGAGCAACAATGTGGCGTGTTTTGCAGGGGACGGGGCAAGCGCAGACGGCGCTTTCTTTGAAGCCCTCAACGCCGCATGCCTGAACAAGCTGCCATTAGTATTTTTTATTGAGAACAACTGTTATGCAGGCTCAAACAAGACATCAGAAATTATCAACATCAAAGACATTGCCAACCGCTCTTTCTCTTTTGACATACCAGGCATTATAACTGACGGCAACGACGCAGTCGCAGTGTATGAAGCAATGCAACAGGCATTGGATTACGCCAAATCCAACAGCTCCCCGGTTATAGTCGAGTCAAAGACCTATAGGCTTTCAGGTTATACCACTGACGACAATAACTCATATAGGGACGACTCGGAGATCAAGGATTGGCTGGAATACGACTCAATTGATATTCTATCCCGTTACCTCGTTCAAAACGGGATCGGCATTGCAGATGATTTGATGGTGATGCGAGAAAAAATTGAGTCTGAGATGCGCATGCAAGCAGACCAGATTATCGCATATAGCTCTAGAAAACGTAATAATTTTAATTTCATGGACGGAGTTGTCAGGTAGTTATGGCAGTTAAAACATACAAACAAGCCATTGAGGAAGCAATTGCTGAAAGTATGGCTATTGACGGGGCAGTAGTAGTCTTGGGAGCCCGGGGGCTGGATTTCCCTGAAGTCTACCGCTCCAGGGTGTTGGATATGCCCATAGGCAGCAACATAGCCCCTTCCGCATCCCTTGGGCTTGCCATGACAGGGGCAAACCCGGTTTTGTTCCTGAAAGGGGAGCATATGCTCCGGTATTTGGATGTGATAGGCAACGAGATATCAGTCATAGAGTCCATGTACAACTCCCAATTTGACTCAGGCATGGTTATCATCCTGGATATCGGATATTTGCCCCAGACAGGGCCGCAGCTTTCCCAGTCTTTTGAGTCAGTTTTTCTGCAGTTCCCGGGATTGACGGTGGTCTATCCCTCAAACGCATCTGACGCGAAAGCCCTTTTGATGTCCTCAATCAGGCTTAAAAAGCCGGTGATTTTCTTGTTGAACAAGTCCTTGATGGATACTTCAAGCGACATTGCAGACAATCCCATCCCAGTCGGCAAGTCAAAAGTTGTGCTTGAAGGCAAGGACATTACGATCGTCGCCTATGGGGACATGGTCAATATGGCGCTACGCGCCTCAAGCTTGGCAGCTGAAAGCGGCCTCATGTGCGAGGTCATCGACCTGATGACGATACACCCCATTGACATGGATCCTATTGTAGAGTCTATACAAAAGACTGGCAAAATAATGATAGTCCACGAAGCCCGCAAGACGGGGGGGATAGGCTCTGAGATCGCAGCCTTGATTGCGGAGAGCGAAGCTCTCTTTTTCCTCGACTCAAAAGTTATGAGGGTAACTAGCAAGGACGTAGACATCCCCTACAACAGAAATGACTATTTCAAAACCGTGCCAAATGAGGAAGACATCTTGAAGGCGATAATCCAGCTAAGCACAGGTGAATAAAAATGATTAAAAATATGGCTTCCCCTGCCGCCCGGAAGGTGGCGAGGGAAATTGGGCTCGATTTGGATTTGGTGGCTTCTGCTACTCCCGGTTCCTTAGTCCAGCTTGAGGACGTGTTAAAAACCGCCCAGGAGCAAGGCATCGATATTCAAAGCTACTTGAGCCGCCCAAAGCCTGAAACAGCAAAAGCACAAACTGAAATCGATTCGATTGCGCAAATGCAAGCTGAAAAAGAAGCATCAGCTGCTTTTGCCATACAAACGAGCATACCAGTCCCAAATGTCACAAAACCCCAGCCTGCAATCATTCCAGCCCCAATCAACGTGATAAGGGAAACGCCCCCAGCCCCTCCAATCCAGCAGGAGAAAGATGACAAGCCTCTCTTTGATTATGACTATATTGAGAATGTGAACTTGTTTGAGAGCATGCTGGATGAAGTAGAGCAAAAGTCAAAAGAAGAAGCCAATGTGAATCCCAATACTATCACAGAGCTCAAAGACAAGATCGCCCGGGATGTGGTCAGTGACGAGGACTTTGAGCGCAATCTCTCTGTGATCATAGAAGACGAGCTAAGCGATATGGGTTCTTCCACCAGCGGGGATGGCGAGGATAAGCCCAGCCAAGGAGACTCCATCAAATTGGGAGAAGATGGCTTTGGTTTCACCCAAAGCTCTGGAAAACCTGGGGAAGAACCAGAAGAAAATGATGGCGAAGACGAAGACGGGCAAATCGTTGACACTGTTTTTGTCGAAGCCGCCATCCAAGAGATGGACGACATTGTCGATGATAACGCGGAGTCTTTGGATATAATCCTGGATATTGCGCCTGATGACCTCCAAATCGATATAACAGAAGAAGTTGAAGGGCATAGCAGCGAGGACGCCATGGTTCTCAGTGATGATGATATATTCGATATAATTGATGGCCAGCTTGAACAGGAAGCGCTTGGACAAGAGGCGTTGCCCGAAGAAGAGCCTGAAGAGGAAGCCAAGCCAGTCCTGGATTTTGGCAGCTTCAGGTTTGGCCGCTTTGATGAGACTATTGTAGGAAAACACACTGAAGATACAGAACCCCCTAAACCTGAAGATATAAATGCCCTGGATGATATTATCATGGACTCCATCATTGAAGATGAAGAAGATGGCGGGGAAGACGATGGGGAAGACGTGGAGGGGGCTGGAAATGAAGAAGAAACCGCAGCCGACGATGTAGTTGTGCCTGAAACCAAAGAAGAAGAGCCCGCAGGCAAAGATGATGCCCATGGGGATGGTTCCATCGCCCAAGATCAAGATAGCGGGCAGGGCAAGGCTGTGGAAGAGGGCGCAAACGGAAAGCCAGTTGCCCAAGCCCCTGCCCCAAGCAAGTTCTGGCATGACATCGCCACATTGCCGTTGCGCGATGAGATTATCGCTGACCGGGACAAGTTCCAAGCAGCTGCCGAGCCACAGAATAGCGACGCCAGCGGGGATATCGAAGATAGCGAGGTTATCGATGCTGTTGTAGAAGAAACCCGCAGCGAAGTTTTTGAATACCCGTCCCAAAAGGCGCCAGTGCGCAATAAGGGGATGCAGAACTACACAGTCCTCAAGGATGAAAACACCCAAGAGCCTCTGCCTCAATATAGCGGGCAAATAGCCGCCTTCGAGTATGACCCCGCAATGTTTGACTACGACACCCAAGTATCCGCAAAGCCTTTGATGGCAGCCAGGATCAAGGTTGAGGACAGCGCTGTGATAGATCTGTTGGCCCAATTTAAAATTGGCTACAGGATCGGCATTATCAAGACAATAATCAAAGCATGCTCCTTTGCGCTTGATAAAATCTCCTTGCCTAATGCAAACACAATCGGTGTTGTGGATGCCCACGAAAACTTCGATGTGTATGTAGTTGATGATATCCAAAATTCGTCTATACAACAGATGATGTTTTCTTCAGTGGCAAATATCGACACGTCCAAGGTGCTCGTTTCCGTTTGGGATTTGATCTCATGCAGGCTTGAAAGCTTTTCTGCCTCAAACATAGACGGGATAAACATATTTGTCCACCATAACGACAGCGTTCTGCTATTAGAGCTGGCATCCCAAGAGAGGCTGCTCGATCCTTTCAAAGCCATCCAGTTCATGGAGACAGTAAGAGATTTCCTAGAGAGGCCTAACCGCTATCTATAAGGCAGTAAATTTGCAAATTCTATACAAGTAAAGCGCATTGCTTGCAGTGCGCTTTACTTGTATAGAATTTCTGCCAATGCCATCAACAAGAACCGCCAGCTTTGCAAGTGAGAGCCGAAAAGTTAAAAGGTTATCTAATTTGAAGAATAACCTTGTATAGCTCTTTAGGCTCCATGTGCTCTGCGAGCCCGCTGCTTGCCTCGGATTTTTGGCAATCAGGTAAGCGACCTGACACCACTTAATAGTTTATGAAACCTTGCCTTCTTGTTTATTATCGGCAATCCAATAGCAAGCCTGGCTCAAATCGAAGGCATGAGTAGTTTAATAGGTTTTGCATTGAGCGACACAGCAAGCGACTATCTTGCAATCAACAATCTTCCAAATTAACATATTACGGCGACCAAATCAGCGATATAGCGAAGTTGTCGAAGATAACGAACCTTAAGTTGGGCAAGGTTCTAGATATAACACCGCTTAGCGCATTGACAAACTAAGACTATTTAGGCTTGAGCGATAAATCGATAAGCGATCTGAAACCGCTTAGTGGAATGACAAACCTGACGGGTTTAAATTTGAGATGCAACGCGATAGACAATTTGGCTGCGCTTCACGGACTTGCGAAATTAAAAACATTACATATATGGCAACGCTGTAGGCAATAGGGAAATTGCCGACTTCAAGGCTGCCGTCCGGAGGGTGAAGTAAACTATGAGTAACCACACCGTAGGGGCTGTTGCGCAAACAAAGTATAGCAGCCCAAAAAAAGCGCGGCAACATCAAAAAGGCTTCCTTGCAAGGGCATACTCGCCTGCCAAGGATCCTTTCTTTGTATACAAAAGAAGCATTCACCCAGCCTCGCCCCTTTCCATAGCTACTGGCACAAACCCAATGCCCGCAAAGCGCCTTCCAGCCTTTTTGCCAGGCTTTGCCCATGCTATAATCAAAAAGCAATCATAAACCCAGGAGGAACCATGCTCCTTATAGCAGGCCTTGGAAACGTAGGCCAAAAGTACACAAAAACACGCCATAATGTAGGCTTTATGGCGCTAGACCTGTTTGCCCTAAAACACGGTTTTCCAATAGACAAAACAGGCTTTAAATCCACTTACTGCATACAAAGGCTCCCGGAGGGCAAAGCTGCCTTTATCAAACCTTCAACCTTTATGAACCTCAGCGGCCAAAGTGTTGTGCCGTTTGCAAATTATTATGGAATTTTGCCTTCAAGCGCACTTATAATACATGATGATACCGACTTTGAGCTCGGCGAGGTGAAGATCAGGAAATCTGGCAGCCCAGGAAGGCACAACGGCATGTCAAGCATCATCACAGATTTTAGAACCCAGGATGTGCCCCGTGTCAGAATAGGCATAGGCCGCCCCCCCAAGGGCATGGCCCTTTCTGACTTTGTCTTGTCGCCCTTTTCGCCAAAAGAGCTCGAAGCCTTGTCCTCCGCCTTGGATCTTGCCTGCGAGGCAATAAGCCTTACAATCTTGGAAGGGGTAGACAGGGCTATGAACCAAGTCAACACAAAAAAGAAAGACAAAGACAAGGATGGTTGACTAAAGAGAAATGCCAAGCTCCCTAAAGAAATTCTTGGACACGACAGGCTTAATAAACAACGCAAAAACCTCAAATTCCCTGCTAATCACAGGCGCTGGGTCGGAATATAGGCTGCTGTACGCCCTAAACGCCTATCTAAACGGGAAAAATGTGATTTATGTGGCATCCGGGGACTATGAGGCCAAGCGCATTTTCACAAAGCTGGAAAAGTATAATGCAGGGCGCGGGTTGCTATTCTACCCCCGCCAACAGCTGTATTTCATGTTTTCTGATTCCCACTCAAGGGAAATAGACAATATGCGCCAAAAGGCAGTCCACAGCATCCAACGCTCCACAGGCAATGTATTAATAATTACAAGTGTTTGGGCCCTTGCCGAAAAACGCCTCTTTGACTCAGGGCGAAAACTGGATCTAAAAGTTGGAGGGCAAATAGACCTGCCTGAGCTCGCCTCCCAGCTTGTTTCAATGGGTTTCGAGCGCGCCCATAAGACTGAGGCTCCTGGGCAATTCTCCATCAGGGGCGGGATCCTGGACGTTTTTAACGCAGTCGACCAAAAACCCTACCGCGTTGAGCTCTATGGGGACGAGATCGACTCTATACGCGTCTTTGACGAGACAACCCAACGCTCCTTGTCGGAAAAAGAGCGTTTTTCGGTATACCCGTTCTCAGAAGGCACCATGTCAAGCTATGAGCGGGGCAATGCCCTCCAGCTTGCCGCAAAAGAAGCCCAGGCTTCCAAGAACCCTGGCGCAATCGAGCATTTGGACCGGATCCGCCAAGACCCGGGCGCCCTAGACAAGCTGTTGTATATGTATACAGACCGGCAGTTGATGTCTATTGCACAGATGGTCCCAAACCCCTTGTTTGTGGTTGACAACGCCCCTTCCTTCGCCTCGAGCTATAAAGAAGCCGAGCAATTCGCAGCCAGGGATTTCCTTGGTCTCTTGGAGGAAGGCAGGGCTTTCCCGGGCCAGTTCAAGATTTTCTACCCGTTGGAGGAGATATCGGCAATAATCCAAGACTCGCCCCATGTGGGGTTTTCCCCCCTTGGGGAAAACTGCCCTGGCCTCCATTTCAAAGACAATTTCAACGCAGGGTGCGCAGACACCATCGACTATAAACAAAGCCCGTCTGCTTTTATGGCTATTTTTCCGAAATACATCGCTGAAGGCTACAAGGTCTATTTCGCATACAACGGGGTGGCAGAAAAAAAAATCCTCCAATCTTTACTAGAGGGCTTTAACATCCATGCCTCAAACCAAGTGGCATTGGTGGACACATGCCTGCTTTCAGGCTTTGACTGCATATCCCAACGTATTCTTGCAATACCCGCTAGCGCTTTGAGCGCGCAGAAAACTAAGGCAGCCCGCCAACAGCCAAAGGCCAAGCCCCAATCAAAAGAGGATTTTTTCACAGACATCTCTGTAGGGGACTTTGTCGTCCATGATGTCCATGGAATTGGCATATACAAGGGCATAGAGCGCATTTCCCTGCAAGGCGCCTCAAGGGATTATATAAAGATCGGATACGCCAAGGAAGACTCCTTGTATGTCCCCACAGAGCAGATGGGCCTGGTCCAAAAATATGTCGGGAGCGGGGAAATCCCCCCGAAAATAAGCCGGCTTGGGTCTGGCGACTGGGCGGCGACCAAAGAGAAAGCCCGTGGCGCAGTCAAAGAGCTCGCCCAGGAATACTTGGACATGTACGCCCAAAGGTCTATTGCCAGGGGTTATGAATTCGCGCCAGACACCGAGTGGCAAAAAGACTTCGAAGACCAATTTGACTACGAGCCTACAACTGACCAGCTGAAGAGCACAGAGCAGATCAAAGCCGACATGTGCTCAACCCAGCCAATGGATAGGCTCCTGTTGGGGGATGTGGGCTACGGCAAAACAGAAGTGGCGATGAGGGCAGCCTTCAAAGCCGCAATGGAAGGCAAGCAAGTCGCTGTCCTGGTGCCTACCACTATACTGGCTTTGCAGCATTACTCTTCTTTTGTAAACCGCTTTTCACAATTTGAACTAGTGAAGATTGAAATGCTGTCAAGGCTCAAAACAGGCGCAGAATCGAGAAAAATCGCAAACGCGGTTTCGAAGGGGAATGTCGACATTTTAATAGGTACCCACCGCATCCTCTCTTCAGATGTGGCCTTCAAGGACCTTGGCCTTTTGATAATAGACGAGGAGCATCGCTTTGGGGTAGCGCACAAAGACAAGCTGAAGCTCTTGAAGCAAAATGTGGATACCCTGACCCTTTCTGCTACTCCAATACCAAGAACCTTGCACATGTCCTTAATCGGGGTCAAAGACCTTAGCGTGATAGACACGCCCCCCGCAAACCGCCTGCCCGTCCAAACCCACGTACTGGAGTATGACGAAAGCATTGTCAAAGAGGCTATACTAAACGAGCTTGCCAGGGACGGCCAAGTATTCTACCTCCACAACAGGGTAGCCACAATCGCAGAAAAAGCTGACCGCCTGGCAAAACTGGTGCCGGGGGCAAGGGTTGTCTTCGCCCACGGCCAGATGCCCCATGCGCTATTGGAAAAGACAGTCATGAGCTTCCTGGAGGGGGCTTATGATGTATTGGTGTGCACAAGCATTATCGAGAACGGCATCGACTTTGTAAACGCCAACACGATAATTATCGAAAACGCCAACCACTTGGGCCTTGCCCAGCTCTATCAGCTTAGAGGCAGGGTAGGCAGGGCTTCAAACCAAGCATATGCTTATATGACCTACGAAAAAGAAAAAAACATAAGTGAAGATGCCTACAAGCGCTTGGCGTCTATCAAAGAGTTCACAAAGTTCGGTTCCGGCTTTAAAATAGCTATGCGCGACCTTCAAATCCGGGGGGCGGGAAACCTCCTAGGGGCACGCCAGCACGGCCACATGTTCAACGTGGGCTACGAAATGTACTGCCGCATGCTCAAAGACGCAATTGACGAAGGTTTGGGCGTTGCCCCATCCCCGGCCTTGCCCAGCCAGACAGAAATAGCCCTGGGCATCGACGCATATTTGCCCACATTCTATATATCCCATGAGGCAGAGCGCATCGAGGTGTATAAAAAGATGGCGTCAATAGAGACAGAGAAAGACAAAGCCGACATGCTGGCAGAGCTAAAGGACAGGTATGGCCCAGTGCCCTTGCCGGTTGTGGACCTGGCGGATGTGGCATATGCCAAAGCGCTGGCCCAGAAGGGCGAGGCAACCTCGATCAAGCAGTTTGGGGATACCATCGTTGTGGAGTTCGAAAACCTGGACGGCGAAGGCATTTCCCGGGTTATGGCCGCATTGGATGGGATGCGCTACAAGGCGAAGAAAAATTCCCAAGTGCCGGCATTTGATTTTGAAATGCCACGCCCAAAAGAAGCTCTGTCTTTTGTTATGGATATAGCCAAGCGCCTGGCCGGCTCTTTGCAAAACAATAAGCCAGACAAATCTGCCCGGCAGAAAAAGGGCGTGTCTTAGGCATCTTATTGGATTGGCGGCCTTGTTGGTGTATAATGATTTAATTGCCAGAAAATTGGCTTGATAAAAACCTGATTGTCGGGCTTAAGCCTATATTGGCCAATAAGCAAAGAGGAGGGCGCAATACCTCAAAGTGCGGGGGTATCTGTGCGCCAAGATTTGATGAAAAAGCATAAAAATCTAAAAACAGCCTTGACGTTGGCGCTCCTGGCTGCGTTTCTCATCCAAACCGCCGGATGCCTTGGCGTCAACCCGGAAAAGGACAAGTCTTCAGTAGTCCTAAAAATTTCCGGCCAAAACATAACTAAAGGCGATTTCCTTGCGTACTATGCGGGCTACGCATTTATGTATGAGGCTAGATCCCAGTTTTTTCCTGATTTGCCTGAAGCTGTGAGAACCTTGAAGAGCGAATGCTTTGAGACATTTGTCAACTTCCACATCCTTAAACGCGAAGTGCTAGCAGCAGGAAAGGACGTTGAAGCCGCAAAAGTCCAAGAAGAGTTTGACAAGTTTTGGGAAGAAGCCCAAGCAGCTTTTCCTACAAAGGAAGGCTTCGAAACAGCCGCGATGAGGCATGCGAGCAGCGAAGCAGATCTGAAAGGCTATCTAAAAGAGGTATTTGAGCTTATCGAGTACTCAGTGGCATTCGAGGAGATGGACTTGCCTGGTGACTTGAAAGGGATCGGGGAAGAGGTCGCGGCAGTGGCAGGCGGGGTTGACATCCCCAGATACATCGTCTACTATTTCGTTATCAGGGATTATTTATATTATTATGCAATGGGCGCCTCTGCTGGCATGGACCAGTCTGAATCGCTAAAGGCTGCAACGATAAACGCTGCACACTCCCAAGCATATATCAATTACGCGAATAACAACAACATATCTATCACAGACGAGGATATAGAGTCTGGGGGATCCACAATGGAGCTGCTCGAATCGCTTTTTGGCGAGGAGACAGTAAATAGCTTTACTGCAGGATTCTACATCTCAAAAGACCAGTACGAAGCTGCCAAGCGCTTTGATGCCATGGCGTCCGTTGTTGAATTGAAACTCGAAAAAGAGCAGCGCGAGCTGCTAACTCCCTCTGATGATGAGCTTAAAACACATTACGAGGAAAATATCGAAAAATATGACGCGACAGTCAGCGCTTACCACTTCTTGACTGAGGACGAAGAATTTGCGAAACAGGTTTACGACGAAGCCGTTCGGGACGGCTACCTTCAAGCATATGAGCGGCATATGGCTGATGAGCGGGTAGACCAAGCAATCGACCTAGGCAAATTTACAAGGAGCGAAATGATTGTGGATTTTGCCACCCCGGTTTTTGACGAGATGCAGGTAGGGGATATCAGGATTGTTGAGACAGCCGAGTACGGCTACCATGTAGTTTACGTGTATGAGAAAGACGAGGCGGGCACATCTTTTGAAGATGCCCGTGAAGAAGTCCTTGAAAGCTTTAAAGACACTGCAGTAGGCTCTTTGCTCCAGGCCAAGTTGGACGAGATTTACAAAAACGAGCAGATTACAGAACGCAACTACAACGTGGCGCCAACTGACGCATTTGATTCAATAATGCAAAAGAAACACAATATCAAGACATACCCGGCTGTCGCATTGCGCTAAAAGGCAAAACAGCACAAAGTTACGCAGACTTCATTTGTGCTGTTTTTTATTCTAGCAAATTTCGCCTGTGAAAGTGTAAACGTTACCTCGTAAACCATTCCAAGCTCCCCATCGGGCACGCATTTTCGACAAATAATTTAACAAAACTGTAGTAATATCAATAAAACCAAGGGGACTAGCCATGTCTTTTGAAGAAGTAACACAGAAAAAGCGCAGGTTGCCTAAAGTAGGCAAAAAAACGCTAATTTCTTTCTTTAAGCTTATACTAACAGCAATTGTGGCATTTTTTGTTTCATCCGTTTGTTTGTTTGACAACATGGCGCCATTTGCGTTTTCAGCAATGGCGTTTTTAACTATTCGAAGCAATACAAGCGAGAAAGCCGCCTTCATCTGCATTATCGGCGCATATATGGGGGGGTCTATGAATGCCGCCCTCCAAGCAGTGATTGTCCTAGTTCTCCTTTTAGCTGTCAAGACGCTGGCCATGGGAAGAATCTCGATATTGGGAATGTCCCTTGTCGCCGGGATCAGTACTCTCGCCATAGGGCTGGGTGTCAGTTATTTCGCAAAATCTGATGCCCTGTCACACATATATGCCGCAATCCAAGCAGCCATAGTTTTCGCCAGCACCCATATTTTCTACATAGGCGTCCAAGGCTTCCCGACAGTTTTTGATGCCAAACGGCGCACAAACATCGAATTTTGCTGTGTGGCTGTTTTAGTGTCCCTAGCAGCTTGCGGGCTCGCCCGGATGCTGCCTTTCCAAGTTGACGTGTTGATGGCTTTAGCCGCTTTTTTCTGTTTGTTCTCCAGCCTGTACATCGGGCCTATGGAATCGTTCATTTTCGGCGCAATAAGCTCCCTTGTATTCATGGCATCATACAATGCCCCATTTGAGGCTGTTGGCCTGTTGTGTGTCGCATCTTTGTGCTGCGCTATTGCCCGGCCTGCAGGCAGGTTTGCGACATCAGGCTTGTTTGTGGCGGCTATATCTGGAGGGGCATTCCTCCTGGATTGGGAGGCTGCCCATATAACCACTTTGTCCTCTGTGGCAGGGGCTGCCGCATTTCTCGCGATGTCCTCAATCCTAAAAAACCTTGCGACAAGCAGCCAGCCAGCGACAATGGGCAAGGCAGAGCTTACATCCCTCGCTATGAACCGGATTATCGCATCAGAAATCGAGCTGCAAAAATCGATGATAAAAGAGATTTCCCGCAATATAAGCAAGACAGAGGTGGGAGTTTACCCCAAGCCAGCGAAGGAGATTTCAAAGCAGCTTGCTGCCGACTCATGCGCAAGCTGCCCGAAGTACACATCCTGTTGGGATGGCGAGGCGGAGCTGACATATGCGCTTATCTGCGATGTCTCCGACCTCTACTTGGAAAACTCCGCTGTGCCGTTTTCAGCCTTGCCGGATGAATTCAAGCTCCATTGCATGCAAGCGCCTATGATGTTCAAAATGATATGCGCTTTGCTTGACGGGCTAAAGGCTAAGCAAAACAACCAACTTAAGAGCAATAAGTTCAAGCAGCTAGCAAACGAGCAATTCAAGCATCTCTCCCAAGTTTTGGACAAGTTGTACCTGCAAATCTCAAGGGGCCTTGCCATCAATGAGGATGAGTCGGCTTACACACTGCTTGCGCTGCAAGGGGCGGGGATCAACATAGACAGCGCAATCACGATTACAGATTTCAATAGGCGCCAAAAGGTGTACTTGACCAGTGTCGAGCCCTTGGCAAATGAGACCGTAAAGATAGACGTGCCTGCATATTTGACAGAAAGCCTGAGGACAAATATGGTTTTCGACTACTCTCTTGCGGTTGGAGGAGGAAAAGAGCATAGTTACTGCTATGTTGAAGATTACAAGCATAAGATTACATATGGGGCAAGAGGTGGGGTAAAAAGCGATTACGACACTTCCGGAGACAACATCTCTACTTGCGTGCTGTCCAATGGGTATTTCATGCTCGCGCTCTGTGACGGCATGGGTAGCGGAAAAAACGCTGGCATGCAAAGCGAGCGTGTTTTGAGCATGTTTGAAGAGTTGCTGAACTCCGGATTTGACGAAAACGCTTCTACGCATATTGTGAACTCCATACTGCTCCTTGATGAGAATGAAGCCTTTGTGACTTTAGACCTGTTTCTCTTTGATTTAGACAAAGGGCTCGGGGAATTCATCAAGGCAGGCGGAGCCCCTACTTATATAAAGCGCGACAATGAGCTGGTCAGGGTTGAAATGGAGACCTTGCCCTTGGGCATACTCGAAGAAACCCATGTGAAAAAATCCACAAGGCCATTTAAGAAAGGCGACTTTTTATACTTTATGAGCGACGGTTTTTATGAGTCTTTTTCCAATGAAGACAATGCAATTGAAGAGTCCATATCAAAGCACAATTACCGCAATCCCCAAAAGATTGCCGACATGCTCTTCGATGAAGCATTGGCAAACACGGGGGGAGAAGCAGTTGATGATGTCACTATAGTTGTCGCGCGAATTAGATAAGACTGAGAGAATTTATTGATGCTATCTGTTGAAGCGAGCGGGAAACACTATATTACAGGATTGGTATGGAAGGTAGCTTCCCAATATGGGGCAGGCGCCTTTCCAAGGGCAAGCAGGTATAAAAACAGCATGTCTGTCATTACACACGCCCTGGAAAACGAAATCAGTATCCTCAACAGGAGGGGGAGCTTCGATGAAGCCGAGCAAAAAGACCTGTTATTGCTTCTGTTGGAAGACCCCCAGTTCTCCTATGAGCTAATCGAGCGGTTGAAAGTGGAAAACGGCAGCATTTCCAGCAGTATCAAAGAAGCATTCCTAGTGGCAGGCGGGAAGTACGAGGCTATTGGAAGTATTGTCCAAACAGCAGATTTGGAAGGGCTGTCCAATCTCATAGAATCAGCCCTGTGCATGCCTGAAACTGGTGATGTCGAAGCGAGCGCAAGTTATGTGCTTGTTGTGCGCAGCCTTTCTTCGCGCATGCTGCGTCTGATAGACTCAGACCTGCTTGTAGCCGTTGTCTGCGAGCAGGACAACACCAGCTCCCATGTCGCAATATTCTTGCGCACTTTGGGCATACCAACTGTTTTTGGCATCAGCGGCGCTTTTGACAAGCTTGGGGACGGGGATCGCATATACATAGACAGCTACACCCAGCGCATATTCACCTCAGCCCACGAGTGGCATTACGATATTGAAAAAGGCACTTTGGCGACAAGCCCAGTGCTAACCAGAGACAATGAGCCGGTAAAACTCCAATGCACCGTGAATTTCGCCAGCGAGGCCCAGAATATAAGCCTCTACACCTTTGAAGGGATCGGCTTGGTCCGCACAGAGTTTCTCTTTTCTCGGACCAACTCAGAGCCCAGCCATTTCAGGCAAAAGACAGTGTACTCCAGCATACAGGACTGGGCAATGGCAGACAATATTAAATTCCGGCTGTTTGACTACGGCAGCGGCAAGGAGATCAGCTGGATAAACCATGCCAAGCGCTTGGAGATTTATGAAAGGCAAATTGGGGCAATAGTGGCTTCATGCCCCGACGGCACATTGGATATACTCGCACCGAAATGCGAAGATGCCTCAGAGCTTGTGGCGCTGCGCAAAATGATTGAAGAGGCGAAAGAGAGGACCGGATCAACAGCGCACTTCCGTTTGGGCGCGATGATAGAGACAATTGAGAGCTTGTCGAGCCTCGGGGAGATAATTGCGTTGTCCGATTTTATCAATATCGGCACAAACGACTTGTCTTCGGAGTCGGCTGGTGTTGCCAGGGAAGACGCTGATGAGGGGACAGTCTTTATCGAGCCCGCATTTTTGCAAAACCTCTTGACTGTGCTTGCAACTTTGGGCAAATATGGGATAGAAGCCACGATTTGCGGAGAGATGATGCGAAGCAAGGAGCACATGTATATCTTGATTGGAATGGGGGCCAGGCAGTTTTCAGTGCCTGCAAAGAAGATACCCCAGGTCAGCGAGTTTATATCAAAAATCAACGCAAGAGAGGCAAGCCGCAATATCTGGAACATCATAAACTTGAAAACTGTCGAAGAAGTCAGCGGCGCGCTGCTGGATTTGAACATATAGAGTAAAAAAAGATAAGCAACCAAGCCAATTAAACTCGGTTGCTTATTTTTATATCCAGTCTCCAAATTTTTTGATGTAAAGCATTTTAGCTGCTTGCGCCACAACAGCGTAAGCGAAAATCACACCAAATAGCCACAGAATGTATGACGAAGGCATTGGGACAAATCCAAGGGTGTCACCAAAGACAGTGTATGGCAGAGCAATTGCCACAGCGCACACTATTGCAGCTGACATTATCAACTGTGTGCTGGGCATGCTTTGGACAAAGGGAATCCTCTTGGTCCTTAGCACCATAAAGATGATTACTTGGCTTGTTATGCCGAAAAGGAACCATCCGGTTTGGAAATTGGTTTGCAGCTCATTGGTGTTGTAGGAAAACAAAAACCACAACACGCCAAAAGTCGCGATGTCAAATACAGAGGACAATGGCCCAAACACATAGGCAAACCTGGCAATGCCTTTGATATCCCACTTTTTAGGGTTTTTTAGCTCAAGGGAGTCAACCCTGTCAAATGGGATGGCAATCTGGGAAATGTCAGAAAGCAAATTTTGGACAAGGATCATCACAGGCAGCATGGGCAAAAATGGCATGAAAAGGCTTGCCACCAATATGGAAAAGATATTGCCAAAGTTGCCTGACACAGCAAGGCGCAGGTATTTCAACAGATTGGCGAATGTCCTCCTGCCTTCAAGCATTCCCTGCTCAAGCACCATCAAATCTTTCTCAAGCAAAATTATATCGGCAGACTCCTTGGAAATGTCGACAGCGCTGTCGACGGATATGCCTACATCAGCTTGCCTTAGGGCAGGGGCATCATTTATGCCGTCTCCGAGGAAACCCACAGTATGGTCCATTTCCTGGAAACAGCGGACTACACGAGCTTTCTGTGGCGGAGTCAATTTTGCAAAAATTGAAATATCCTCTATAACGTCTTTCAATTGGTCGTCAGATAACGGCTCCACATCCACACCCATCATAATCCTGTCAGGGTCGATACCCACCTTGGCGCAAACAGTCGCAGCGACTTTCTCATTGTCGCCGGTCAGGACAACAACCTTTACCCCATGGTCATTCAGCGCCTCAATGGCGACCTTCGCAGAATCTTTTGGCGGATCCAAAAATGCGGTAAACCCGATTAGGGTCATGGCATTCTCATTGTCGACATCAAAAAACTCCACATCTTCAACATCATTCTTTGTGGCGACAGCAATGACCCGCATGCCTTCAGAGTTGAGGGTGTCTGAGACCTCAAGGACAGTTTTGCGCATTTCACCATCAAGGGGCACAACACTTTTGCCGTTGTATGCCTTGTCACAGCACTTGAGCATCTCTTCCAACGCCCCCTTTGTGACAAGCCGCCTCCTTCCTTGCTCGCTAGTCATGACAACACTCATGCGCCTGCGAGTAAAGTCCCAAGGGATCTCGTCTGTGACCCTGTAGCCTTCAGACCATTCCTCATGGCCTTCTTTGATAGCCCGGTCAATTATCGCCAAGTCGATCATGTTCTTAAGGCCAGTTTGGTACTTGCTGTTCAAGTACGCGAAGCGCAGCACATACATGTCCTCATTGCCCACTGGATCCAGATATTTCTCAAGCACGATATGGTCGTCTGTCAGCGTCCCGGTTTTGTCAGTGCACAAGATGTCCATAGCGCCAAAGCTCTGGATAGAGCTCAGGCTTTTGACTATTGTCTTTTGCTTGGCCATAAACATGGCTCCCTTTGCCAAGGTGCTGGTAGTGATCATTGGCAAAAGCTCTGGTGTCACACCCACTGCAACTGCCATGGCAAAAAGGAGGGCAGACATCCAGTCTTCATCGTTGATCCCGTTAATCAACAAGATAACGGGGACCATAATGAGGGTTATCCTCAACAACAGCGTGCTCACAGACCCGATGCCCTTCTCAAATGAGGTCTGGGCTCTTGTGCCAGACAATTCATGGGCAATATGCCCTAGGTATGTGTCATTGGCTGTGGCAATGACGATCCCCTTGGCTGACCCGCTGACCACATTGGTTCCCATAAAAGCCACGTTGCTGGTCTCCTCGATGGCAGTGGAAAGCTCCCTTATCTGGGTATACTTTTCAACAGGCTCTGATTCCCCAGTTAACGCCGCCTCGCTGATAAACAAGTCCTTGGCTTGCAGAATCCTCATATCTGCCGGGATCATGTCCCCTGCTGCCAGGACAATCAGGTCCCCAGGCACTACATCGGCGACATTGATATCTTTCTCTGCGCCTTCCCGTATAACCGATGCTTTTGCAGACACCATGTTCTGCAAGCTTTTAGCCTCCCTGTCAGCTTTGAATTCCTGCCAGAATTCCAGCAAACCGGCAGCGACAACGATAGTCATGATAATAATGACTGTCGCCCACTCTTTCTCGCCGGCTTTTGCGTATACCACGTCTGTGATTATTGAGACACCGACAATAGAGAACAAGACAATGCTGAACGGGTTGATAAATGCCAATATAAATTTCAGCCAAACAGGTTTTTCTTTCTCGTGTTGAATAATGTTTTCACCGAAGTCTTCGCGCAGCTCCTCCACTTGCTCTTCTGTGAATCCCACTTGGCTTGTGAGGTGCATTGTATATAGCTGGTCCTCATTCAACACAGACGCTGTCCGAATATCCCTCTCCAGCTGCCGGCGTTGGTTGATGCGCTCTTGGCGCGCCACATCTTTTTTTGCCATAAATAATCTCCTTTCTTGTCTTTAATGATATCTTGTTTACTATAGCACATTTTGTATAGGCAACATTTTGCCTACGATCGGCGCAAGGCATATATTGCCGGCTGGCAGCATCGCATATGCGCACCAAAAGATTTGCGATGCTGCAAAGTCATGCCCCTTTTGCCTGCCAAAGCTTTCTAAAAAAAGATACTGCTGTGAACTGCTAAAAAATCGCCGCCAAAGCTTTGCCTCCAGCCAGCACGTTGCATTTTTTGGAAATTTTCCCTTTGCGCAACAAACACAAATAAAAGAATGCGCTATTCCTCTTGCTTTTTTAGAATGCGCTTAATGGCATAAAGGCCAAACTTTCCATAAAGAGAATAAAGCCATGTGAAAAAGCTTTGCATAGTTGCTGACAAGCTATTTGGCAATCGACACTGGAACTATCCTCACCAGCGCAACGCATAATAGTTGCGCCACTTTCCAAGGAGCCACAAGCCCCTGGATATATTCTGTTTTGTGACAGCCACAAACCTGTTGAGCCCGAGTATGGCAGTGTATATCTTCCGGTTGCCAGAAACCCGTTTCACATAATTCCTTGTCTCGGCAAAGGGTATATGGTCCAGGCTCTCACCATTGCTGCTGTAGTTGCTGTTTTGCAGCCAAGAATCCACATTGCCGCTTCCGGCATTGTAAGCGCACAGCGCCAGTTCAATATCGCCATAAAGCCGGGAAAGCATACTAAGATAATAGCAACCAAGCTGGATATTTATCTCTGGGTCAAAGATCTGCGAGTACTCAAAATCATTGATGCCCACTTTCGGGACAAGCCAATATGCAGTGCTTTCGATGATCTGCATCAAGCCGCTGGCGCCTTTCCTCGACACCGCATCTTCTTTGAACTTGCTTTCAGCGTGGATGACAGCATAAACAATGCTGCTGTCTAGGCCGTACTCCGCTGAGTACTTCTCTATAAAGCCTTCATAGCGCACAGGATAATACTCGTTGACAGCCTGTATAAAATTGGCGGCTATAAGGGCAAGAATTGCAAAAATAATGGCAGCCATTACCCTCTTGCGGGCTTTCCGGCTTTTTTTCTCCTGCATGCACATTTCCTTCGCGTCATAAATTAGGTTAATCAACAACAGCCAGGCCACCGTCGATCAATATAAAATACTTAAGCGCCTCGCCCCTCATGATTTCCAGACACGCCAACAATTTCGATCTCTTTAGAGTTTGCTGCTTGGATCCCCAGCTCTGGAAGAGCACTTAAATAGCATAACTACTAGCAAACGGCAACACAATGGTTTAAAAGATTTTTTAATTTTTCTTTTCAAGGCTGCCACACAAATAAAACAACATGGTGTTTTCAAGCAACCTTCCAATACTAAAAGCGGATAAAAGATAAAATGGCTATCTTTTCACAATAGCGCCGGCAACACTAAACACCGCATATCCGGCAATATCCATGGCCGCTATGGTTGAACCCACAGGGGTGTTTGTGATGATTGAAACCAAAATGCCTAATGCGGCGCAAACAACTGACACCAAAACGGAGCAGATTGTCACTGACTTGAAGCTCTTGAACAGGCTCATAGCAGACAAAGCCGGGAAGATCACCAGCGCCGATATCAGTAGCGCGCCCACCAAGTTCATAGCCAAGACAACAACGACAGAGATGATTATAGCCAACAAAAGATTGTATTTCTTTGCATCCACCCCTGTCGCAGTGGAAAAATCCTCATCGAAAGCCACTGCGAATATCTTGTGGTAAAACAGCAGAAACACCGAGATTGAAAGCGTTGACAACACAGCGCACAACCACACTTCTGCTTGTGTCAGCGTGAGTATAGTGACTGAGCCAAACAATGCGGAGCACACATCACCGGCCAAATTTGAAGACTTGGAAAACAGGCTCATAAGCATATAGCCGATAGCCAAAGCGCCAACCGATATCATGGCAATCGCCGCATCGCCTTGAATGCGTGTGTTTTGTCCTGTGCGAAGGAGAAGGACTGCGCATATCACCGTTGCCGGCAATACCAGCATAAACTGGCTGGAAAGGCTCAGCGCTGTGGCGATGGACATAGCGCCAAAAGCTACATGGCTCAACCCGTCTCCAATAAACGAGAAACGTTTTAATACCAACGTCACCCCTAAAAACGATGATGAGAGGGCAATCAATACCCCAACAGCCATTGCATGGCGGACAAAAGGGAATTGGAAGTATTGGCACAATTTATCCGCCACAGCAATCATCGCATGTATCCAGCCTTTTTGGTATAGTCGCGGCCGGCTTCGCTAGACAGGTACCCATCCTTTGTGCCGCAGAACAAAGCCTTTTGGTTGCCTAGATGAAGGATATGCGATGCATACTTTAGCGATGCGCTAATGTCATGCGACACCATAATAATAGTGGTTCCGCTCCCGTTCAATTCAGCAATTAATTCATACATTTCATCGGACATCATTGGGTCAAGGCCTGCTGCCGGCTCGTCAAGGAGAAGGATCTGGCCAGTGGCGCAAAGAGCCCTGGCCAGCAGGACCCTTTGCTGCTGCCCTCCGGACAGCTCCCGGTAGCAGCGTTTTGCCAGGGCGCTTATGCCCAAGCGCTCCATGTTTTCATCAGCCGCCTGCTTTTGCGCTTTGGTGTAAAATGGGTTTAGCCCAGACTTGTTTAAACAACCGGAGCGCACAACCTCCCTAACAGAGGCAGGGAAGTCTTTTTGCACCAAGGTCTGCTGTGGAAGGTATCCGATTTCGTTGGGCTTTAGCCCTTCCCCAGACAGGACCTGCCCTGACAAAGGAGTTTTCAACCCCAACAGCGTCTTCATCAAAGTGCTCTTGCCAGATCCGTTATCTCCGATTATGCACAGGTAACTGCCAGCTTCCACCGAAAAGGAGAGGCCGCTGATCACTGTCTTTCCCTCATATCCTATATATAGATCCTGGCATGCCAATTGGGCCATAGGAGACTCCTTTATTTTAAGGCGTTCTTCAGGACATCAAGATTCTTTTCCATGAGGCTTAAATAAGTCGTTCCATTTTGCACATCTACACTGGTCACTGATTGTATTGCATCCATCACAAGGATTTGCTGGTTTTTGTTTGTTGACTCCCTGATGATGGTTTCAGCTATTTTTTTGTCTGAGCTCTCCGTCACCATAACAGTATTCAACCCAAGTTCGTCTACACGCTTGGCCAGCAGTATAATTGTCGCAAAACTAGCTTCAGTCTCTGCAGAGCATCCGGGAAACGCTGCCAGATAATCTATCCCGTAGTCATCCACAAGATACCGGAAAGGGAATCTGTCTGCAAACAATAGTGTTTTTACAGGGGCAGCTTCCACTGCTGCTTTATATTGGGAGTCCAGATCCATCAACTTTTGAATATATATGTTCAAGTTTTCTATATAATCACTGGCATTGGCTACATCCAACCCGCAAATTGAGTCAGTAATTGCAGAGCAAAACAAGACAGTGTTTCTAAGCGAGAGCCACACATGCTCGTCAAACTCGGCCTTTTGCTCTTCTTCATCGGACGCCCCGCTAATATCCCCATCGCCCTGGCTATCCTCATCAAACTCCTCTTCCATGCCCTCAATGATCTCTTCAATCTTCGCCCCGCCGCCTAATGCCTCAAGCAAGTTTATAACAGCCATGTCATCATTGGCCGCTTGCCGAAGGACATTGCCTACCCAATCGTCAGATTCTCCCCCGACATAGATAAACAAATCGCAAGTGGATATTTTTACAATGTCATCAACAGAAGGCTGGTAGTTGTGCAAGTCTACTCGGTTATTGATAAGGAGTGTGATTTCAAATCCTTCTGCTTTCTCTCCAAGGATTTCATGGACCCAATCATATTGCGGAAAAACTGTGCATACGATATTAATCTTGGCTTCAGTCGGGCTTGTATTTACACTGCTTGGCTGGCTGCAGCAGGTAAACACAGCCGCTGCCAAAAGCATTGATAATGTGATTGCTAAAAAACGTTTCATTAATTCAGAAACCTCCAAAAATTTGAAATAAAAACAAGAAATTGCCTGCATGTCAAAAAAAAACGGCAAAAAAGTGCTATTTTTGGGTAAATATCTATCTCAATTATTGATTCTGTCTCTGAGAGCTATAGGGGTTGAGAATACAAAGCATGTGTTGGTTGATGCCAAAGAAGCGATGGCGCAAAAACAGGAAGCTAGGGCAATGGCAACAGCCAACAGCTCTCCTGGCATATACTTGAAAAGATCCTCAAGGAAAGAGATGAAAGCGCATAAAGCGCATTCTCCATTGTGGCTGGCAAGATCATGCTCATGGCTGCTGCTAAAGAGTATAAAAACAGTAGAAAGCAGGAAGGACAGGACAAATAATACCAATAGCGCCTGGGCAGCCAAGCGCGCTGGATGGCTTGTTTCTGTAGATAAAAACTTGTTGGCTGCTAAAAAACGCATCCTGTTCCTCCCTCGTTCTCAAACTATCAAACCAAAGCGTAGGCATACCAATGCTTTAGTTGCAGCATAAAGCTGCTATGCAATTCGTTGTCCAGCGTGAAGTTTTGCAAACAGCGCACAAGCCTTATGGCATGCAAATACTCTGGCTAATACTAGCAGGTTGCCAATTAATAATTGCTTGTGTTTTATTTTTTTTGGATTCAGGCGATATGCCATATCCTATGGAAAATGTTAAAACACTGCATCAATTTTACATCTTATTGGCAAGCGAATCAATATGGCAATCATATACAATTGAGAACACGCCTCCAAACAAACGGGTAAATTATTAGCTTACACAGTGGATGAAAGCTGTGGTGTTTAGAGGGGGAGGCCAGTGTCGGCAGAATCAAGTTTGGGAATTTTCCTTGAAAAGAGTTGCTGCTATCTTGTCGTGTTGTGGTTTGCTGTAAAGGCAACAAACAGAAAAAAACTGGAGCCATTTGGAGAGCAGCTGCCCCAATGGCTCCAGTTTTTTTCTGTTTTATCTATTATCTATCGATCATGGGAATAGCCTTGAATAAAATGTATGCTGGCTATTAAGCTTGTGTAGCTTGGCGTGCAGCGATCTCTTCTTTCATCTGTGCGATGCTCTTGTCTGTGATCCGCACAAAGAACAGGATTACAAGCCCTGTAAGTATGTAGCCGCCAGCTGGGACAAGTAGCGAGAGCACAGACAAGCTGCTTTTCAATTGGGGTGTCGGATCCATGTTTGCCTGGTAGCCGATGGCGCTAAGCGCTGCGGCGACTGCAACTCCTCGGACCAAGCTGCCCAATTTTAGCGGGAACGTTTGAAGGCCGATGATGAAGCCTTTGACATCCTTGCCAGTGTTGTATTCGCCAACCACTGCCAAGTCGGAGTAGTAGGACTGTTTTGTGATGTTGATGAAGGTCAAAAGGAATGCTGACAATAGGCTGCATGCGACGAATGCCCAAATGTTGCCGACAGTCAGGTACCTTAAAATGTACGCCCCTGCGCATCCAAAGCATCCAATCAGCATCAAAGTCCTTGTGGGGAGTTTTTTAGCCAGCATCGGGGCGACGAATGAGGAGGCTATCGTTGACACTGACATTGCAGTCATGGTAACGGACATCATCGCCATGTTTTCAACCACGTATTTGAACAAATAAGCTGTTGTGCCAGTATACATGAAGTTGGCCATAAATGAGCCAAAATCCCCGACTAGGAAAGCAAGGAATTGCGGGTTTGCCGCCAGGTTTTTGACTAAGTCCCCCGCAGAGGTTTTCTCTTTTGGCGCTGCAGCTTTCGCAGCCTCGGTTTTCGGCGCAGCTTCTTCCTCATAGCCTTTCGACAAGAAGAAGTGCGTGAAATAGCCGAGGCACATGCAAGATGCCCCTGTGAACATTGTCGCAGTGTATCCGGCAATTTCGTTATTAAATATCCTCTGGTAGAAAGCCAACAATGCGACGTTGCTTGCAGACCATATAAATTGCCCAATGCCTGTGAAAGTTGTTCTTCTTGAGAAGAGCAAAACCCTCTCTTGCGGGGTTGGCGCCATGTAGGACATCAATGCAAGGTTTGCGGTCCATGGCAGGTTCATTACCAGCCTCGCAGCGCAACTCCACGCGATGATAAAGGCCGCATTGAATACTGGTGTGCCGATTTTCACATACTGCATTGGGTAGACAAGCAGCACAAACGGTGTAGTCAATATCAGCCAGGTACGGTATTTGCCAAACCTCATTGGTTTGACGAGCTCGATGATTGCGCCATAAAATGCGGACAATGCAAAATCCAAAAATGAAGGGATTGTAGAGCAAAGCGCCACATAGCTAAGTGGCAGCTGTAGAGCGTCGGTGAGGAAGATGGTCAAGTAAGTGCCTCCGACTTGGGTCATTAGTGTGAACCCCATGTCCCCGATACCCCAGATAGTTTTGATAGCATTGCTTAAGGGCTTTTTCTCGCTTACTGCTGTTTGTGTTGACATAATTCCTCCTGTCAATCAATTTTTTTTGTTCAAAAAGCCTTTTACAAAATTTGGGTATTAGTATGGTTGTGCAGGTTGTCTATGTTTAAATGCCCTTAAGGCAAGGGCAGATTTTTAGTTATGGGATATTTTTATTTCAAACCAAAATCCCTTATCCTTATTTTATGAGGTTAGATTAATTAAATCAAGTGTAATTTAAAACACAATCAAAGAACATTCAAACTCAGATTTTTGTTTGGATAGATTAGCCAAACCGGCTACTAAAACATTCCATTTTTTTGCCTCCTTCCTGGTCTGGGAAAAAGATAAATTATTGAAAATCATAAAACTGGAACCATTGGGCAAACTGCTGTTCCCAATGGTCCAGTTTTTTATTGTTTTTTGTTAATATGGGCAATAGTAATAGCCTTTAGAAAATGTATGCAGCAACTAAGCTTGTGTAGCTTGGCGTGCAGCAATCTCTTCTTTCATCTGTGCGATGCTCTTGTCTGTGATCCGCACAAAGAACAGAATTACAAGCCCTGTAAGTATGTAGCCGCAAGCTGGTACAAGTAGCGAAAGCACAGACAAGCTGCTTTTCAATTGGGGTGTTGGATCCATGTTGGCCTGGTAGCCGATAGCGCTAAGCGCTGCGGCGACTGCAATTCCTCGGACCAAGCCGCCCAGTTTAAGCGGGAATGTTTGAAGGCCGATGATGAAGCCTTTGACATCCTTGCCAGTGTTGTATTCGCCAACCACTGCCAAGTCGGAGTAGTAGGACTGTTTTGTGATGTTGATGAAGGTCAAAAGGAAAGCTGACAATAGGCTGCATGCGACGAATGCCCAAATGTTGTTGACAGTCAGGTATCTTAGAACGTACGCCCCGGCGCATCCGAAGCATCCAATCAGCATCAAAGTCCTTGTGGGAAGTTTTTTTGCCAGCTCTGGAGCGATGAATGAGGACACAATAGTTGACACTGACATTGCAGTCATTGTAACTGACATCATCGCCATGTTTTCAACCACGTACTTGAACAAATAAGCTGTTGTGCCTTGATACAAGAAGTTAGCCATGAACGAGCCAAAATCCCCGACTAGGAAAGCTAGGAATTGCGGGTTTGCCGCCAGGTTTTTGACCAAGTCCCCCGCAGAGGTTTTCTCTTTTGGCGCGGCAGCTTTCGCAGCCTCGGTTTTCGGGGCAGCCTCTTCCTCATAGCCTTTCGACAAGAAGAAGTGCGTGAAATAGCCTAGGCACATGCAAGCCGCTCCTGTGAACATTGTCGCCGTGTATCCTGCAACTTCGCTTTTGAGCAATTTCTGGTAGAATGCAAGCATTGCGACGTTGCTAGCAGACCATATGAACTGCCCTACGCCTGTGAAGGTGGTTCTTCTTGAGAAGAGCAAAACCCTCTCTTGCGGGGTTGGCGCCATGTAGGACATCAATGCGAGGTTGGCGGTCCATGGCAGGTTCATTACCAGCCTCGCGGCGCAACTCCATGAAATGATAAAGGCTGCATTGAATACCGGTGAGCCGATTTTCACATATTGCATCGGGTAGACAAGCAGCACAAACGGAGTCGTCAATATCAGCCAGGTACGGTATTTGCCAAACCTCATTGGCTTGACGAGCTCGATGATTGCGCCATAAAATGCGGACAATGCAAAATCTAGAACTGAAGGGATAGTTGAGCAAAGAGCCACATAGCTAAGAGGCAGCTGCAGAGTGTCGGTAAGGAAGATGGTCAAGTAAGTGCCTCCGACTTGGGTCATCAACGAAAACCCCATGTCTCCGACACCCCAGAAAGTTTTGATAGCTCTGCTTAAGGGCTTTTTCTCGCTTACTGCTGTTTGTGTTGACATAATTCCTCCTGTCAATCAATTTTTTTTGATCATAAAAGTTTTGGAAAAAAATTATGGGTATTTAGTGCGGTTGTGCAGATGATCTATGCTTGAATGCCTGCAGCAAGGGCATTTTTTAGTTATAGTTTGAGTTATAGAATATTTTCATTTCAAACCAATAATCCTAACCTTATTGTAAGAGTTTATATAAACTAAATCAAGTATAATTTAAAATACAATCAAAGTTCGTTCAAACTTGTGGACAAGGATTCGTAGCGAAAACACAAATGGGAAATGAAGGCCATCGCTGCTTTGCAGCCAGCTTTTGCACAAAAAACCATTGCCACAATTTCCAAATGCAAAGTGCGCATTTACAGATATCAAAAAAAAGACGAGAGCAGGCATCCAGCCGGCTCTCAATAAATATGCGGTATATCTGTTACTGCCCAAGCCTCCTGCGGGTAGGTGTAGGCAGTTTTCTTAGCCTGATAGTGAAATAAGCCACAAATGACACAGCAAGCACCAACGCGGCGGTAGGCAGGACTTGGGAGAGCTTGATTCCATCAAAAACCCCAGGCGCGGATGTGTCTCCGGTCAGCACCAAAACTCCAGAGCTGGGTGTTGCCACTGACAAGGATGATACTGAAAATGATTTTCCGCGGAGTTGCTCGCAGTTCCCATCTTCATCGATCAGGTATACCCTGACATTTTTATATGCGCTGATTCCAGGGCATGTGACCACAGTCTCAATAGGTGAATAAAAACTGTGGTGGGTCTGCTCAAGCATGTTGCTCCTGGCTGATAGCGCCAAGTCAAAAAAGTCTGCCTTATACGCCACTAGCACTACTTGGCCGCCAATGTTGGTTGCCGAGGCTTCAAGGAGCCTTCTAGCCTCTTCCACACCAGCAGAGAAGGAGTAGACTTTTGTGCGCCATTTTCCGGGGGCTACAATCTTTACAGGCCCCGGGTTGTTGTTTGAGTCCCCTGCGCGGTTCACTGCATTGTTATATATCGCAAGGGAGACTACCGAAATCATATCTTTTTGGTTCGGGTAGAGCCCTTCAAACACTTGCTGGGCTTGCATGAGCCTAGCCAATCCATGGTTGCGGGACATGTCTTCCGGCAGAATTTCCACAAGCCGCTCAAACCGGACAACAGGGTCTATCAAATGGGACAATTCAAGCTTAAGCTGGGACACATGCTCAATAGAGCCAATCTGGGACCTTGTTGGCCCGTCCATTCTGCCATACGTTTTCTCAACAACATCCAGCTTGGTCCTGGCATTGCTTTGGTCTGGGTCGATGCTGTGGGCAAACTTGTCGTAGCCCGTTGCGTTGGCAGAAGTGATTTGCGCATTGGAGGCGTTTTGGGCTGCTGCCTCAATTGAGGCGGCAGCATTCTCCAAGTGTTTGTAGTTGTCTACAAACATGCTTTGGGCGTCACTCAAGCTACTATATAAATCCAACACATATTCTACAAGCCATTTATCGCCCAGCCCGGGATTCTCTGGTATCAAGGCTATCAATTGGGTGATGCGCAGCCCTTCTGCCTTGTCAAGGTTTCTATCCTCCAAAACCTTCTGGGCGTTTGCCACCATAATAGCCAAATCATCCCCTGCAATCTCTTTTTGCTGCCTGGAAAATGTCCCATACAACATGATAGCTTCTGACACCTTCTTTTCGTCAGTTGCGCTATTACCAATTTGCATTGCAATGCTTGTCGCCATTTGGTTTGTCTCGTATTTGATTTGGTGCATACGGCTCTGCCGGTCTTCGATCTGTTGCAAAACGCGTGCAGCTTCCTCTGGTATGGTCACCCTGCTGTGGTTTATCGAATCAACAACCTGCCTGGCATCAGCGACAGGCTCGTCTCCAGAGTAGATATGCAATGAATTTATCATTTCCAAAGCTTGCAGGGCTTTGTACGCTTCTTCTATGAGGGAACCGTTGGGCACCTGGTTTTGCGCGCTTGCGGGCAATTGCTGGTATTGGCTATGCAAAGCGTTGATAGCTTCGCGGTCATTTTCAGTTACAACTTGTGGTATATGCTTCCTGGCTGCTGCATCAAGGGCATTGGCTTTTTCCCTGTCGCTGGAGGAAGCCTTGAGTTCATAAAGGGTCTCCAACGCTCTAAACAGCTTGTCTTCATAGCCAGCAGGCAGCTTCTCGGCTTGGGCTTTGCTCAAAGAGTCGTAAGAGCTTTTGGCGGCTTCTACAAGCACAGAGTCGGACAAGGTCTGCCCGTTGTCTGGAATAGCCTCAATAAGCCCGATTGTTTTGTAAAAAATAGCCTGCTCATTGCTTCTCCGGTCATCATCAGTTAGAAGCGAAGCCATGCGTTCTTGGCTCCATGGGCTTGCCAGGCCATCCATTCTATGGAAGACAAGCCTCCGGTATAACAGTATGGCTTGGGCTATAGCATCCTCATTCAAAGGACCTGACAATGCTTGGACTAAAAACGCGTCAAAGTTCGCCCCCAGCGCTTCCTGCAAGGCTATGAGCTTCGGAGAATAAGCCGCATCGATAAACGGCCTTGTATAACCCAAGTTGTCATACTCGTCTAAAATAGCGGCTACAGCGTCAATGTAGGGTATCGAAATATCCAAGATCTCGAGGTTTGCAATGTTTTCAGCAAATGAATTGATTTTCATCTGCTGGGACACAATACTCGATATCTCGCGTTTGATGCGCTCAAAACGCTCAAGCTCTGTTGCTATGGAGTCGAGCTCCTCTGCTTCTATAGAGTCAATGGCTATCTGGATTTCGTCGCGCTTGCTTACTACATAGCTCAAATTGGAGAGTGTAATGGCAGGGAAGTTGTTGATCTCGAATATGATCCAGCTTACACTCTTGAACTTGGCAGCATCTTCCCTTGCTTGTTTCAATATAGTGTATTGGTCCAGCACAGCCCGGTATATTCTTGTATGCTGGTTGTCTAAAATATCCTTGCTGACCAGTGAATCATAAAGCCTGATAGCCTCAGAGATTGCGAGCTCGTGTTCTTCAAGCGTCAGGTTTTTTATATTATCGAGGCTCCCGAACGAGTCAAGCAATTCCTCGAGCTGTTGCGCGACATCAACGGAATCGTCAATAACCACCGTAGCTTCTTGCTCCGGCGCCATCACCGCACCCAGAATAGCAGCTGGAAGCAGTATTATTGATAATAAGAGGATAAGCGCCACAACAGCGCTAAAAACCCTTGAGTAGTTTTTCATGACAATACCTGTAATTAAAATAGCTGGTTCTTGGGGAGATGCCCTCTCCAGCGTGATTTTATTATAGCAGAACCAATCGAAGGTTTTCAAGGGCTTCTCATCATTCTTTAATCAAATTTTTAAGTGATTATAATGAGATTGGAATGTGACGATAACATGACGATTGCTGCAAAATATATTCAAATATTGAAAACTATTTATTAATACAAGAAAAATGTGGCGTTTATTGATTATTATTGCAAAAAAATTGGCTCAAAGCCGGATCAAACAGAGATTCTTAATAGCGATGTGCGCCTGTTGCCAGCCCCCTCCTTATTTACAAACAAATAGACCGGTTCGCTTGCTTAATAAACAGGAAACCCGATGGCGTTTGCCAGCCCCTTGGCCCGGTTTGGCATCTTGGCTTATAATGCGCTAAACGTGCCTATCACCGGGTATTTTTGAAGCTCTGAAGCCCCCTTTGCCGATATGCTTGCTATCAAGCAAGTGGCAGGACCGCCGCTTTTGCCAAAGTCAATCCCGTCTACATCGCAAAGCTCGCATGCCAAGCCATTTAGGTTTGCCAACACCTGCGCCTCATATGCAATCCCCTTTGACCCCACAGGCACAATTTCCCTTACCTCGCTGCAATCTAAAAGCGTCTGGGCATCGCCATAGCTTGCTTTTGCCCCAGCAGTGTCGTCTAAAACCTCAGCGCCGACCAAAGGCTTTCCTGCAATGACAACCATGTCGCCGGGATACGACTTGCCAAAGCGGAGGCAGGCGGTTTGGGCGATGCCGACTACAGTGACGCCAACAGCGCTCATGGATGTGTCAAAGTTTTCTTCTGTCGACCCATTGATATCGATATCCCCTAGTCTGGCCTGCCCCAGCTCGCCTTTGATGCCCTCAATCATTCTCGAGGCTGTGGGGTGCATTTCGTTTGCCACGACATTGTGCAACGACACTGGGACAGCCCCGCTGCAGATCACTTCTAGGAGGGCTACCCTGGCTGCCATGGCCCCCACGGTTTCGGCAGGGCAGGCAAGCATGTCGTTTGGCTTCTGGCCTATAGACCCGATGCTGTCACTGGCGATGACTATAGACATCCCTGATGGCAAATGCGCTACAGTGAGGTCGCGCCTTTTGCTGGAAGTAAACAAAATCTTCTTTGATTGTCGCATAATGGCAGGCTCCTTGGATGTTTTGGTTGTCTGGTGCCCGCTTTGGGCAAAAGGAGGCAATGGGCGCTATGCGAAGTGGGCGCCTTATGCGGCTATTATACCATATTGGCATATCGAAAGGAGGCAGCCGGGGCAAGGGGATGGCAATGAGTCTGGGCTTAGGAGGGGGTCGGATGGTGGACCAGCCGGAAGGGCTTCTGTTTCCCGGAGAGCATAATTCCATGCCAGCAAAGAAAGGGGTTTTGCTGCCCAGGAAGCTGTCAGCTCAAATTGCGGGGAGCAGGCAAAGGGGCTTTTTTGAAAACTGCAACAGCCAGGAAATGTGCGCTTTCTCCACTTTGTTGCTTGCTGGGAGGCTAGCGCAAAACTTGCAGGGATCCAAATTGTGGGCCACGTGGATTGCTAAGGATTGTCCTGGCAGGCGCACAAAGCAATGCGGGAAGCTCTTGGGGAGAAATAACGTTCTCCCCAAGAGCTTCCCGCATTGTCGCGCACAGTTCAAATATTAATTGAGGAACACAACTGAAGCTTCTATATATGTTTTAATCCTTCTCTTTTCTTTTTTAGCGCCATTGAGCCAAACGCCAGTGCCAGGGAAAGGGAAGACAATGCTGTTGCGGCATGCAAGCCCAAATTGGTGGTGTCGGCTGTGCTGGGGTTGTTTGTGATCTTTATGCCGCTGATCATATAAAGGTTGGAATTTGGCGAGTAGCCGAATTCCACGTTGCCGGCGCCTGCAGGGCTGGTTAGCGTCGCAGGTTTATTGAGCTCGTCGGCTGTGTAGTAGGTGACTAAAAGGTCTTTGTATCCTTCAGCCCCCGGGATGTTGGCGACAACTCCCACATCGTCAATGATATTCCTCGGGACAAAAGAATCTGTCTTGATGGCATCCCCATTCCTGTTCAGCTCATACTTGAACACATCCATGCAGTAGATTCCTAAGATGTGCCTTGATCCGGCATCCTTGGTCAATTTGTCATATCCCCTTCCGCTGTGGACCTTTTCGACTTCGATGCCATAATACCAAGCAAGCCCTTTAATGCTTGTCCCGTTTGACCTGTGGTTTATTCTGGCGGCAGAACCGGTAGCCTGTTCAAACTCGCCCAAGCATTGTTTGCTGATGCTTGCCCGCTGGCGGCTATCCATTGAATCATAAGCTTTCTGCGCTTTGAGCAAGTTTCCGAAGTCGGCTTCTGTCACCCTGGCGGAAAGGTTGTTGATGCATGTTTCAAATACCGAAACCGGGTCGGGGGGTATTGGCGCCGGAACCGGGGCTGTGGAAGCTGCAGGCTGGGCCTGTGGAGGAGCCTGCGGGATCGTTGGCAGGGCAGCTGGCGCTGAGGCTGGCGCAGTGTTGTTTAGCTTGCTCAGCAGCAGCTGTTTGAACTGCTCTGCAATCTTCGCTTTTGTCATAGTGATGCCGGCTTTTTCTCCCGTGACTGTCTGGTAGTAAGCCACCAGCTTTTTGTAGTAGTCAAAGTATAGGTGTATCGTCTCGATTTCGCCGATATTCGCCGGCACGGCGTCCAGGGCGACACACATGCCATAAATGGTTTCTATGCTATTGGGAGCGGTGGCGGCTGTGGCAATCGCATTGTCTATCGATTCGATTATATCCTGGGCGTAGAGATGCCAGTAGGAATCTTTTTGCGCCCGGGCAATATATGCCTCAAGGGAAGATTTGATGGCGCTGTTGTCAGCGCAGTGGTAATGGATGTTTTTTAAATTATCGAGCAGCTCTTTTTTGTCCTTTGCGTATGCTGCTAACCGTATTTTTGTAAACGCCCCTTTGAACGCAGGGTCGTTCTTGGCGATAAAGGCAGATAACCGGGAAACTGCATCAGCGAACCATAATTTGTCATTCACAGGGTTGGCGACGCCCAGGCCCAGCTTGTCCATCCCTTTGCAGATCGCTTGGAAGCACTCATCAGGTAACTCTTGGTTGGGGCTCGTCTTGGCGGTGTCTGTGCATGCCAATGCTGAAGCCATGCTGCAGCTATATACAACAGCTATGGCGAGCAGGAAACACAGCGCTCTTTGAAGTGTTTTCATCTCAATTTTGGCGCATGGTGCAGCCAGCGTAAAAGGCGGCATGCGCCATCTCCTTGTTGGATTGGCTAAAAACGGGCCAAATGCTTTAAGCCCCCGCCTGGCATGGCATGGCGGATGCGCTTTGCCAAAGCTGCTATGCTTGGGAATGCCGCGGGCTGTAGCAACCAAGTCATAGCCACAGCGGCAAGAATGGCAGGGAGCTGCATTGTAAATCAGCTGTAAACGAGTTGATTGCAAGTGATTATGTAATTGTAATAGCGAAGCAATCAACAGTTAACTGAGCACATTATAGTTATTTAGGAATAAATTGTCAATTGTAATCTAGATTTAATAATGTAAAAGTTTGCTTTTATGGCTACAAATCCCATACAATCAGATAAAAGCCGCAAGTGCTTTTATATCACAATTGTTCATTTGTATATGAAAACGAAAACAGAGATATGATATCTTGGTTTGTAAATATTAATAGGCAAATTGAGAAAAACCACTAAAAAGGAAGTGTATATTTATTCTTCTGTATTGTATAATGGGTTTAAAACCCTCGCCTTCCAGGCGAAACCTATCTTTATAAAGCTTGTTTGCCAACAACTTTCAGCATATCTTTTCTCTTTACATGCGCTTGGCCCCTGCCCTTGGAAAGGGAAGCGGGATTCTTTCATGGGGGGCGTGGCGGGGCAAGGTTCTCTGTTCTTTTGGGGGCTATGGGCAGCCCATAGCGATTTTTGGGGAGCAAGCATTTGCGGAAAACGTTTGCGAATGCCGTTGCCCATTAATAGAGCTTCGCTCTGCCCTTTTGCCTGTCCCTATCATTCCTCTGCGGGCCAATGCCCTGCCATTCTTTCGTCGCGGCTTATGGACAGAGGCGCATGGAGATTTTTTTTTATGGTTTTGGTTTCGCTGGCTCTTCCATGCGCCTGCCGCTAGCTTGGTTGTTGGAGCATATATTGTATAAGGCAGATGTCCTGCCACATTTGCGTTGCTCTATTGCTTTTGGGGCATTGCAGCCGCCAGCTTGTTATTTGAGCGTATATCAGGCATTGCGTGCGCATAGTATGCCTTTGCCAATGCAGTGTTTTCTGTTTTAAATGCACGGCTGCCAATCTGCTTGCTTATCCAATATTCCATCCATGCTTTCTACGCTGCCATTTTTCCATCTCCAAGGTTTTTGAATGCAATGCCTGGGCCATAGCCCCCGCATTTTACCGCAAGGGCATGCAACACTGGCAGCAGCATGCGCATAAGCTCAACCATCGGCCTGCTTGCGCCTCGACGGGTTTTGCCCCCTTTCCTTGTAATGCCTGTACAGCGCCTTAAAGCCCGGGCCCCGTCTTTTCATGGGCTCCACCGCGGTCCACAGGGCTTTGCGCAAGCCGGCCCGGACCCTCTTTGATATCCGGGTTTCCCCCCTTGTGCTTGCCCGAACCCTCCTCCCCCAGGCTGGTCCCCGCAATCCGCTCTATTTGCCTTGGCGGCAAAGCCCGCCAAGTTGGCCGCCTCGCCCGCTGTGGCGACCCCAAGCCCCTTTGCTGCAAGGATAAAGCGGCTGCAAGGGCGCTGCCCAAGCGCGGCTTCATCCTGGCCAATATCTGCGCCCCGCCCTTGTTTGCCAGTGCCAGACCTCCGGCCATCAGCGAAATCCCGAAGGGAGCCCCGCTCCTGGCATGTTTTGAGCCGGTGGGCACGCCTGCCGCTTCAACAAGCCTTTCAGCTTTCCCCAATAAGGTGCTTTAGGCGGCTTCCAGCCGCACAACCTGAACCCGCCGCCTTCCAGGCGGCTGGTTCAGGTCAAAACAATTGAAAAAATGTAGCTTAATTCCTTAATGGTAATTTAATCAAAGCCCATGTTGACAATGCATAACAGATTTAGTATAGTGTACATATTGTTAGCAGCCACAACGATAGAGTGCTAATAATACACAAATTCGATATTCAAAATAGGAGGCGAACAATGTACAATTTGTTGCCAAGAAGCGCAAGAGACTACGGCATGTACAACTTTTTCAGCAATTTCCCCACTTTTCCCGCTATTAGCGGCCAACATAGCTTTAGGGCGGTTTTCAAAATTGACGTGGAAGAGAAGGATGATGGCTATACTATCACTGCTGAGCTGCCCGGGGCAGCGAAAGAAGATGTGTCTGTAGAGTTTATCGAGGGGAAAATGAAGATCTCCTTTGAAAAGACTGAAGAAGCAAACACAGAGAACGAACAGAAGAATTATATCCACAGGGAAAGGCGCACAGCTTCTATGTACAGGGTTGTGCACTTGCCAGCAATGGATCCCCAAGGCGCGAAAGCGGCATTGGCTGAAGGAGTGCTGACGGTCACCGTGCCAAAGAGGCAAGACAGCAAACAGGGAAACTCAATACCTATCGAATAGAAATAGGCCAACAGCCGAACTAAAAAAGCCGCCAAACCAGGCGGCTTTTTTAGTTCGGCTGTGTCAGCCATTATCTTTGATTTTTTTTGCGATCACGGCGCAGTACAGCGCAGACAACGCGCTAAAAGCAACAGTCGCATGCAGAGCCAAGTTGGTCGCATCCCCAGTTTTCGGGTTGTTTGACCTTTTGGTTGCGCAAAGCCCGAAGTATCCGGTGTCGCGGATTGCAAACCTTGCAGAGTTGCTTGCAACAGAGGCTGCAGCAAGCTTTTCTCCTTCGGCGCTTCCGCCTCCAGCCACAAGAACCACGTCTTTATACCCAGAGATGCCTTCGTATGGTACTGTCAAAGTCCCAGATCCCCTGAGTGTGTAGTTGACCAGCCCCAAACCATTGGGGATGCCCCTCCCGCCCCTTGGGTCTTCAGTTGCGACTACATATTGGCGCAAATTGATGCTGAATGCCTTGAGCAAGTTTTGGGATCCCGCAAAGCTCCTGGTCCTAGAATAGTAGGTTTGTGCTGATCCGCGGGCACTGGGCTCTTGGGAGGCGTTGGAGGTGTCCACATATAATATAACATTCCAAGGAATGCCAGTGATTGTAAAACCGTTGTAAGTATGGTTGATATTAGCCGCCTGCTCTTTTGCGTCCTCAAAGGTGGCCAAGACGCTTTTGCTGACAAGGCTGTAGTTTTGCTTGGATATGGACTTGTAAGCCTCTTCAGCCAGCAGAAGGTTGAAAAAATCGTTGTTGCCGATGCTTCGCCCCAATTCGCCTACAGCATTATGGAATTCTTGGACATCGCTAGGCAATGCGCCTGCGGGCGCCTCTGTGTCCCTGTAGCCTCCGCCAATCCAAGTGTCGCGTCTTGGCTGGCGGCCTGAAGATGGGGATGCCAAGCCTAGGGCTATAAGAAAAGCTAGGAGTATGGTTAGAAGTTTTCTGTCCATCACATCTTGGCGCGCCGATATCCCGCCTTAAAAACAGCGGCGTAAATGCGCTTCCTCCTTAATTGGGGCATATGGGGGGATGCTTGAAAGCTCCCGTATCCAAGCCGCCGCCCTTTAGCCACAAAATACACTTCGTTATTCTCGCTCCGTTTTTTAATATGCCCAAGCGTGATGCTCCAAAGAGCCTTGCGCCTGGTTTTTAGCGTAAACCCAGCATTTGGCCAATCCATAGCAGGGCAGAGAATGCGGGCTGGGCTTGTCTAATGCCAGCCACGTTATACTATTATTCACAATTCTAGGCAATATACATACTAAGTGGGATAAATCGATACACTTTTTCCCTTAATGGTATTTTATATCACATTTGTGATCGACAAAAGTCGAAATTGGATTTCAAGGTTAAGGGATGATGATAATTCTACATAGTTTTCGATTAAAAACCAATGTTTGCCCAAAACCGCCAAGGTTCGATAGCATCAGATTTGGCTATGATCTGATTCATTTAAAAAAATGATGTCCGGTCTTCAATAAAAGAATAGTAGCAGCCCCTGCCAATTATAATATGGTCGACCAGTTTGATGCCCAGCAGGTTACCCGATTCAATGAGCCTGGAAGTAGTTGCCTTGTCTTCTTCGCTGGGGGCAGGATGCCCGCTGGGGTGGTTGTGGGCAATGAAGATAGAGTGCGCCCCCCTTAGGACAGCTTTCCTGAAAACTTCCCTTGGATGGGCGAAAGAAGCGTCAATCGACCCCAAAGACACATCATACACCAGTGTCGGCCTCTTTTTGGAATCCAGGCACGCAGCTTTGAAGGCTTCTTGCCTATAGCCGATGAATAAAGGGGAGAATAGCCTGAATGCGTCTTTTGGGCATGTGATGGCTAGGGGCAGCCCGCATGTTACAGCCCTTTGGCCCAGCGCCATGCCGGCAAGCAGGGATCTAGCCCCGCTCGAACGGATGCCCGCAGCTGTGGATATTTCTTTTGCCGAGCTTGATGCGATAGCTGCGACATTCCCGAACTTTTCCAGCAATGCCGCCCCCTTTTCCCCGCCCATAGTCTTCTCCCTGATTGCAAGCCCGAGAAGCGCCTTGTCCGTCAACGCGGCCAAGCTGTCATTGTCGATAATGTCATCGTAGTTGTTATTGCCTGCCGCCAGCAGGCTGTAGTCCAAATTCATCTTTTAGGCTCCTATAGATCTGGTTTGCGGGAAAGCCCATGACATTGTAGTAATCGCCGCAAATGCCCTTGATGTATCTGGCGGCTACCCCCTGTATGCCGTATGCCCCGGCCATGTCGTAAATCTCGTCCCTGGCTACATAGCCGGCAATTTCGCCCCTGTCCATATTGTCGAACTCGACTATAGTTTCGGCGCAAAAAGACACTTCTTTGGAGGCATGGCCAACATCGCCCACAACAGCGCTCGCCATATAGACACCGCTTAAAACTGTATGGGGCGAAGAGCAATATGCCTCAAGCATCATTTGCGCCTCCTGCGCATTGGCAGGTTTTCCAAAAACCTTGCCCCCCAAAGACACAACAGTGTCGATGCCCAGCACGACAACCGCGCCGCCATCCCTCAAGCCCGCCAAGCCGATCTTGGTTTCCAGCACATTCATGGCTTTTGATTTTGCGATGTTGACTACGTTTGCGGAAGGGCTTGCCTCCCAGTCCCAAACTTCCTCGGCATCGCTGGCTACTAGCGCATAAGGCAAACCAAGCAGATCCACCAGTTGCGCCCTCCGTGGCGATTTTGACGCCAAAATGATTGTCATGTTTTGACTTCCCATAAGCCTTATAGCCTCCAGCTTCTTTTTTCCCTTTAATTTTATCCTAAATAAGCCCCAAATTTTTACCCGACCTATTATTTAATTTGCAAATAGCCCCAAATCCTGCTTTCAAGAGGGAATATTGGATTTAATTTCGAAAGGCAGCAAATATGGTCAATAGCCCTTTTTTTAATAATGGAAACCAAAAAACGCTTAAATATACCAAAACAATCACAAACACAACCTTGGCAAATAGAATAGTAGAAAACAACCCATGAAAATTAGCTTGGCAGTTAACCCTTGACTTGGCATATTTAAGGGATATAATTCTTCATGGGAAAAGCATTATTGCATGCTATGTATACCGCACAAGATTTCTGGAGGCAAAATGCCAGTAACTTTAGTAATAGTCGAATCGCCAGCGAAAGCCAAAACGATTGAAAAGTACCTGCCCTCTGGCTGCAAAGTGGCAGCGACAATGGGCCATGTGATAGACCTTCCGGCTAGCAAGCTGGGCATAGACATAGAGGAAGGCTACAAACCTGATTATAAGCCGATCAAAGGCAAAGCCACTGTGCTCAAGGCATTGAAGTCCGAAAGCAAAAAAGCAGATGAGGTTATCCTTGCTACAGACCCCGACCGGGAGGGGGAGGCCATATCCTACCATTTGGCAAATTACCTCGGGCTGAGCCTTGAGGACCATAACCGGATCGAGTTCCACGAAATTACCCCCGCTGCAATCAGCGAAGCCATGAACGCAAAGCGGAAAGTCAACCAAAACTTGGTTGACGCCCAACAAGCAAGGCGCATCCTTGATAGGCTGGTAGGCTACCAAATAAGCCCGGTCCTGTGGAGGAAAGTCATGCGCGGCTTAAGCGCAGGCCGTGTCCAATCTGTCGCTATCCGGATGATAGTTGACAGGGAGAATGAAATTAGGGCATTTATCCCCGAAGAGTATTGGAACCTTTCCAGCATTCTCAAATCGCAGTCTTCCCCAACCCCCTTTGAGGCAAGGCTCACGAAAATCTCGGGAAAAAAAGCGGAGATAAAAAATAAAGAGGAAGCCGCAGAAATAGTTGCCGCGCTAAACACGCAGCAATACACTGTGGGCAATGTCAGGATATCCACCAGGCGCCGCAAGCCTGCAGCCCCATTTATTACGAGCACTTTGCAACAGGACGCTTACCAAAAGCTCCATTTCACCACCAGGCGCACTATGGCCCTCGCCCAACAGCTATATGAGGGCATAGACGTGCCGGGCCAAGGCACAATAGGGCTCATAACATACATGAGGACAGATTCGACCAGGGTGGCAGAGGTAGCCCAAGAGGTAGCCAAAGCGATCATAACCCGGGATTTCGGGAAGGAATACGTTGGCAAAGGGGTCGAGGGCAAAAAGCGCCAAGCTTCCCAAGATGCCCACGAAGCCATCCGCCCAACAGACTTGGAGCTGTCCCCTGAAAAACTCGAGAAGGTGCTCTCAAAAGACCTGCTAAAGGTCTATACGCTTATTTACAAACGTTTTATGGCATCCCGGATGTCAGATGCTGTTTACGACACCATTGGCGCAGACATCTCTTGCGGCAAGCTGACCTTGCGGGCATCAGGCTCAAAGCTGAAATTTGCCGGGTTTTTGAAGATGTATGACGCTGACGAGACTGCAGAGGCAGACTCGGAGCTTCCTTTGCTGGAAAAGGGCGAATCCCTTGAATTAGTAAAAGTCAACGCCGAGCAAAAATTCACACAGCCGCCGCCGCGCTACACTGAGGGCAGCTTGGTCAAAGCTCTCGAAGAAGGGGCGATCGGCAGGCCGAGCACATACTCTCCAATCATATCAACCATCATGAACCGCAACTACGTCATCCAGGAGGACAAAAAGTTCATGCCCACAGACTTGGGGGAGGCAGTGGTCAAGTTAATGGTGGAAAACTTCGAGTCGATTGTCGACTTGGGCTTCACTTCCATTATGGAGCGCCAGCTGGACAAGATAGCTGACGGGGAAGAGAACTGGGTTGAAGTCGTTGACGGCTTCTACCACGGCCTAAAGGAAGACCTTGACAAGGCTGACGCTATCGAGCGGGTCAAGCTCCCTGTAAGGGAAACCGGCGAGATTTGCGAGAAGTGCGGCAAGAACATGGTTATCAAGTATGGCAGGTTCGGCCAGTTCCTGGCATGCCCAGGTTTTCCTGAGTGCACCAACGCTAAAGCTCTCACAGTAAAAATTGATGCCAAATGCCCTCTTTGCGGAGGGGATGTGGTGCAGCGCAAGTCAAAAAAGGGAAGGTCTTTTTTCGGATGCAAGAACTATCCTGACTGCAATTTTGTCTCTTGGCAACAACCTACAAACAACAAGTGCCCCAAATGCGGCCAAATCCTGTATGTCAAAGGCAAAGACAAGGGGCTATACTGCCAAAACAAAGAGTGCGGCTACACTGAGGAAGAAGCTTCCTAAGCCAAGCTTTGGAATAAAAAAAACGGGCATGCGGCGCCATGCCCGTTTTTGAATCCAAACAGTAGCTTAAAAAGCTTCCCTTGGTATTGATAAAAACTCCTCCAAGCTTCTCCAGCCTTCATTGACATATTGGAAAGCCAACTCTTCGCCTATATACCTGAAATGCCATGGCTCATACATATATTCGGTCAAGGCAATGTTTTCCCTAGTGTACCTGAGTATATAGCCATACCTGTGGCTATTGGCTAAAAGCCATTTAAATGCCTGGGTCTGCTCAAACTCCACTGTGAGATGGCCCTCGACGATTTCATTGCATGTCAAATCAGCTGCGTATCCAAGCTGGTGCTCGCTATGGCCTGGGGGTGCGCTTGCGTTTTGGTTTGCCCCGGAACTAGCTACCGCCCTGTCGTACAGAGAGCTTTGCAGCGAGAATGACCTGAACCCCGATGACAGGTACATTTTCACGCCCTCATCTTTAGCGTCAGCGATCATCTGCATCAAAGCTTCTCCTGCCCGGGCTTCAATCTCCTTGCCGTTCACATTGGTGGTCATCGCCGGCCTTGCATTGATATCTAGCTTGGACGTGTATTTGTTGACAAGAGCCGAAGGGCCCAGGCTGGTGTAGTCTTGCCTCTTGATTGTGTAAGTAAAAGCCTTGCGGATTCCATAATAGCCTACCAAGACTTCGATTGTGCCCGGCAAGCCGCCGCTTGCAGGTATTACCACGCTTCCCGGCTGCAGATTGGGCAAATAGAAGCTGGGTTCGATAGTGACCTCGCTTGTTCTAAATGGCTCGACAGGCTCCCCGCGGGAGCCTGTGCCGTATATGACAGCGACAAAAGACAACACGCTGCCTTCAAGGGCGCTGTCTGTGTTGTTGAGGGCAATTATTTCTATATGCTCTATATTTGCTATCAAAGCCGAATTTGACATCAAGTGCTCCTGTGCTGAGGAATAGTCTGCCCCGATGTTCGCCGCAGCGTTGTTCCCTAGATCCCCTTCCAGTGTCTGGTGGATCCAGACGCCAGCCATGATTGCCATAAATAAAAGGCTTAAAATAACAATGTAACTGGCATTGTTTCTCTTTTTCCTTCTTTTAGCGCTTGGCTTGCTTAATTTCTTTTTTTTCATATATAGCCTATAGCCTTTCAAATGGTGATACGATCCAATTGTAGCATTTAAAAAAGCAGAAATAGCTTTGTTAAATGTTTTAAAATCGTATTTTAACAAAACATGCCGAGAATTCCCCGCCTCAAATCCCCCAGCGGGATCAGGTGGCGGAACCGGCAATACTTTCGGTTTGCGTACCTGGCCTTTTTGCAATAGTTGATAACATAGAACCAGTCGAAAGAATAGAGGAGTTGTTCTATTGTGGAATTAGACAATAATGCCCACCCAGTCTTCTTTTTGCATTCTCATTTTGTCCTGGCTGTAAAATATAGGCGTGAAGTCTCTGATGAAGCGGTTTCCAATCGGGCAAGGCAGATATTTTCTTATATCGCCCCAAATTACAATATAACACTCATGGAATGGAACCATGGCCCAGGCCATGTCCATATCCAGTTCAAGGCGCATCCCAAGACAGCAATCAGCAAGTTCATCAATGCCTGTAAGAGCGCAATCACCAGGCATATCAAAAAAGATTTTCCCGATATAAGGAGCCGTTTATGGAAAGAATCCTTTTGGAGCCAGAGCTTCTGCCTGGTCACTGCCGGAGGGGCGCCAATGTCGGTCATGGAAGATTACATAGAAAGCCAAGGGGAGAAGCCGCGAACAAAGCATACAAATTCCGGATATGTCCCGATGCAGGGCAGTCCTTGCTGCTAGCAAAGACCTTCAGCCGCGCCCGGTTCTTATACAACAAGATGTTTTGCTGGAAGACCAGCCCCTGCCATGAGATTGGAAAAGCCCTCGTCGCCGCTCCTGCAAAGTGCAAGCCGGAATTCGAATGGCTCAAAGAGGTTGCAGCCTCGCCCTTGCCAACGCCCAACTGAGCCTCGATGCCGCCTGCCGGAACTTCTTTTAGCAGCCAGAAAACCAGGTGCCCAAGTTCAAGTGCAAAAAAGCCTGGCTGGAAATCCTGCACAGCCAATTGTGCCAACAACATCCGGTTCGAGGGCGGCTTCCTTGTGTTGCCAAAGTTTAGAGGATGTTTAGTATCTCCTCAAAAGAACTGAAATGAATGACAAAACAAACATTTGGCAAAATGTGCTCAAGCGCCTTTCGCAAACCTTCCACAGCCTCCAGCAATTGTCGGCCCATCCGAATGATCTTTCAACAATCCATCTTTTGGGAAGGACTATGAACATACGGGCCTCGTTGCGTCTGGCAATCTCGACTTTCGCGTCAACCAGCCCTTTTATCGCTTTTGCAAAGCTCTCTCCACTATAAGCGCTGCCGGCAAAAACAGTCTCGACGCTCTCGTATTTGCCGGAATTAATTGCAGCCAGCTCTATTGCCCCATCCCTGTCCGTAAAATCTGCTGTCGAGGCATGTATGCCATGGGGCAGCCCTAAAATGTCAACCGCCAAGCGCACTTTCGCCCCTGATATTTTTTTTCCCCGCATCATAGCCTTTCTCGCTTGCTGTGAATGCTTTTTTAATGCTTTTTGAGTCGATGGCCAGCATCGACGGGCCAGGGCTTCTCCCGTTTATGATCCGCTCTGGCATAGCTAGCTCTTCTAGAACTTCCTCAAAAGTGCTGCGCTCATCATGTCCTGTGTAGTTTTTTTTGCCCCATTTTCGATAATGGCAGTAAACAACCTCCCATTTTGGAAAGTCGTGGGGCAATGCCCTCCATCTGCACCCTTCGCGCAAAACATATAGTATTGCGCAAAAAATATGTGTATGGCCGTGTTGCTTTGGCGGCTGACTCTAAAAAGGGCTGATAATCCCGAATTGGCCTTTAGTTATATCGCTTGGATATTTATTTCTCATATAATGGTAAACAGCCTTTTAAGCGTTATTCTACCATTTATCGACATTTATGGACATATTAAACAGCCTCTTAGGAAAATCAAAATCAAGCAAAATCGTCCCATACCGCCAAGCTATAGGCTGAAATCCTTCACGATAATCCAATCCGCATCCGGCAAGCATTATGTGCCTGTCCTGTTTGAACACGAGGCGCAGATCCGCCAAATTGAGCCGGGTGGTGCCCTAGGGGCCACAGTGGATTGCCGATGCCGCCTTTTCCATAAGCCGCTATTTCAAAAACAGGGTCTAAGTTGTCTGTTATATTCAAATAATATATACTCAAGCTCTCGCTGTGTTTTCGGCTTTAGTTGGTGTTCCCCTGCCTCAAAGCTTCTCTTCCAACATGCCTTCAGATTCAACTAAAATGTTGCAGAGTTTTTGGATTGTGTCTTCATCAGCGTTCCACATGCCGCGCTGTATAGCCTCAAGCAGCCGCTCAGTGATCGCATACATTGCCCATGGATTGGCTTCATTGATCCAATCGCGCATTTCTTCGTCAAACACGAAGTTTTTCGTGATTTCATCGTACATCCAATCCTGGATATTATCGCTAGTCGCGTCCCAGCCGAAGACATAGTCGACCATTGAGGAGATTTCCTGGGCGCCTTTGTATCCATGCCTTTTCAAGCCTTCCCGCCATTTTGGGTTGTTTATGCGCGAGCGCATGACCCGGGCAGTCTCTTCTTGCAGTGTCACAGTTTGCACATGTTCCATATCGGAGCTGTCAGACGCGTAGGAGTTTGGCTTTTGCCCGCTTGATGACCGTACTGCGGCGATAAGCCCGCCACGGTAGATGAAGTCGTCATCTGTGTCAAACATGTCAAGCTCGACAGAAGAGATGTTGTTTATGGTCACCGTTGTCTTGGAAAGGCAATTGCGCAGCTCGTCCTGGAACAATTCACCATGCAGCTTCCGGCCGTATGCATGGGCGCTCCACCTGATATATATATTTGCCAAATCCTCTGGGCTGCTCCATTGTTTGCTGTTTATCAGAATATCTACACCTGCCCCGTAGCCGCCTGGAGGGCATCCGAATATTCTTGCATGAGCGCGCTCATACGCCTGCTCATGGTCTTTGCCCTCTGCTATCATGCGCTCCATTTCCTCGTCGATATGCTTGCGCACGTAGTTTTGGCTATGGGGCTCGTCAAGCGCAGCAACCAAGTTTACAGCGTCCTCAAGCCGTTCGATCATATTTGGAAACATGTCGCGGAACAACCCAGTTATTCGCAGAACAACGTCAATGCGCGGCCGCCCCAGCTCATCGAGGCCAATAGCCTCCATGCCGATAACCCTGTCGGTATTGCCTAGCCAAACAGGCCTGGCTCCTAAGAGATACAGCGCCTCAGCCAAATCCTCGCCGCTTGTCTTCAATGTGTTGCCGCCATAGATCACTGTCGCAACAGACTCCGGGTAAACCCCTGAGGCCTCGAGCTCGCGCTCCAGCATTTGCTTGGCGCATTGCGCCCCGACAAGCCATGCGGTCCGCGACGGCATGGCGCCAGGGTCCATCGCATAGAAATTGCGCCCTGTCGGAAGTATCGAAGCGTTTCCGCGGCTTGGGTTCCCAGAAGGGCCTGGAGGTATGAAACCGCCATTTGCGCCTGAAGCAAAGTTGCCTAATTCATCTCCCATGCGGCGCAAATCCCTGGCTATTTGACCACAGACGTACATGAGGCACTCGGCCAGCTTGCCCCTCGGCGCCAGCTCGCGCGCAGCGTCGACATCGAAATTTTTTTCCAAAAGCGCCGCGAAGATTTGCCTTCCCTCTTCATCGACATCCTCCAATAGCATGCGCTTTGTCCTCCCATTTGGCAGAACATCCCTAGCGTTCTCAATCAGGTCGTCCAAGTCCAAGCCGCGCATTTCACATATTGCCTCCCGCAAAGAAGGGACAATCCCGTTCTTTACGCGCACAAGCAGCCTGCATAGGTTGGAGAACAGCTCCCCTTCTGGCACTTGGCCCAGAATATGAAGCCCGTCGCGCACCTGGGACTCCTTTATCCGGCTTATCCACAAATGCAGCTTCTCGATAAAATCATCCATGCCGCCGCTTTCTTCCGAGGGCATCTCCAAGATGCCAAGGTCCTGGTCGAGGTTTAGCTTGCAGGCAAGCTCCCATATTTGCCCATACAGCACCGGAAGGTTCTGCGGCGCGGCATTGCGCGCATGGTAGTAATCCTCAATAAGCTCATCCATCTCAGCCAGCTCGCCATATGTCCCGCCTTCAACCATCGAAGGAACCATATGCCCAATGAGGGCGGCATAGCTTCGCCGCTTGGCTTGCATCCCTTCGCCGGTGACGGCCACGTTGTACACATAGAGGTGGGGCAGCGCCCCTATCGACAAATCCGGGTAGCAAGCGTCTGAAAGCCCGATCTCTTTACCAGGAAGCCATTCAAGTGTCCCATGGGTGCCCACGTGCACAATAGCGTCAGCTTTGAATACATGCTCTATCCACTTGTAGAAGGCGATGTATTGGTGGGGGCATACGATATCAGTGCTGTGGTAGCTCTCCTCGGCTTTTTCCTCATGGGCGCGTGGCGGTTGCAAACCAATGAACACGTTGCCATTTAGTATGCCAGGTATTAGCAATTTGCCATCGGCAGCCATAAATGTTCCGGGCGCCTCCCCCCAATCATCTGTCATCTTGGCTTGGACACCCGCATCGAAAGAGCTAAACCAGCTCTCATACAAGCTTTCGCCAACCGTGTCGCAAGCAAGCTCAAGCATTTTTTCCTCTGGCAGCCAACGCCCGTCATTTGTCAGCCCGTCAATAATCCGCTCGATAATGTCCTTGCCATCCTCAAAAGGAGACTGCATATAAATGCCCTCTTTCTCGAGCTGGCTAAGCATGTTGTAAACCGAGGCTGGCGTGTCCAGCTGGTGGGCGCAGCCTATGGTGTCGTTTCGCGGCGGCGAGTTGTGGAGGATTACAGCAATTTTTTTCTCTGCGGGCGGGATTTTGTGCAAACGCGCCCAGTTGCAAGCCAGCCTGCTGATTTTCTCTATGCGTTCGGGGATTGGCATGCAAATGCTGCGCATGCCGTAGGGAGTCTGTTCCACTTCTTTGACACTTATCGGAAAGGTAATAATTTGGCCGTCATATTCCGGCTCATACACGCAAACCCCCAACATCATCGCATCGATGCCGCGCAAGGAGCTTTTCCACTGCTCATAGTCATACCAGGTATGCATCGCTTTCAAGACGGGCACTGATGTCAATTCGAAAACGCTCTGCTCGACTCTCGGGGCACTGCCGTCGGAAGGGCTGGAGAGCACGCTGGCGGAAAAGCCTATAGTGTTGATTATCGCGTCTATTGCAGGTTTGCCTCCATCAGTAAAGTAATGGCGCAAGGCTTCGTCGAAATCGAGGGCGCCGGCAGATCCTGAGGGGGCAAGGTTGGTCACGAGCACGACAGGTTGCGCGCCAATGGAAAGCAGCGTGTCGTGCAGCATATCTATTGCCCCCATGTCATTTTTGCGCAGCTGGCTTTCATGGACAAGCACGCCGATCCGGGGGCTGGAGGCTGCCCTGGCAGCTTTCAAATAATCATCCTCATTTGAGACGGGCCCTGCCGGCTCATATAGGCATTGCCATTTTGAAAAAACTGGACCAGGCGCTTCAAATGGCGCATTAGTGAATTCAGCGGCGATATAAAGCGCCATTGACACATAATTCTCGACTCCCCCAGCCTTTATGTAGCTGTCAATTAACGCATACTGCAATGGGCTGATGCCCATATCCCCCATCAGCTCCGACATTTCCTGCTCGACGCCGCATAGAATGAACATTTTCTTTGTGCCCGAAAGGGTTTTAAGCAGCTTGTCGAAGAAATTGACATAGGTTAGGCTGCCATGGATGTCAATCATGAGCAAGTCGCTTTCAAGCGAGGCTTGTATAAATTCGCCATATAGCTCGTCGCTTTGGCCAATCTCTGTGCATTCAAAATACTTCAAATCAAAAGCGCCGGGATGCATGCTTGCCAATTGTTCGCTGAATTCGCCGAAAAATGCGGCATCAACAGACATCTGCGCTAAATACACTATTCGTGTCATTAAAAACAACTCCTTTATTGTTTAGCCGCCATTCCTTTAAGGAAAAAAGGCGTGTTGGCCAAAAGGGATTTTTAGCTCTTGGGCATACTGTATTTCTTAGCTGGCATACCTGTGCTATCGCAGGAGACGCATTTTTTTACCCGCTTTCCTTTGCCTTGCGATTACTCGGCAAGGGGATGGTAGTGGAAAGGCTCACGCCCCGGAAAAAGGCCGGGATGGAATATTGCAGCCAAATCCAGCACTTGGTCGGCAAGCTGGTCTGTAAAGTACCAGTATCCCACATGGAATTGCCAAATCTTTTTGTCGACAACCACTTGGGAATCCTCCAGCACAGGCACCATCGCCAATAGCGCATTGTAGTTGGCGACAGAGTTTTCGTTCATTGACAAAATCCATAAATCAGCGTTGGCCAAGGTGTCGAAAAACTCCTCAAAGCTTAGCTGCCCCGGGGTTTCGTGCAAGAACTCGCCACCGGCAGCGCGGACCTGGTTAGCCACAAAAGAGTCTGGCCCGGAAACATAGACAGTGCCTTGGTAAATCGAGCCATAAGCGATTTTTGGCTTGTCCACAACATTGGCAATAACCGCGTTCATTTCATCGAGTTTGGCAAATTGCTCGCTAACGTACTTGACCGCCTCATCGTCTATGCCAAAAAATGGCGCGAAAAAAAGCTGCCATTCCATGCGCCCCTCATGTCTTGCCTCCATGTACTCGTTGTTTACGGCATAAGGAATGCCAAGGCTCTCAAGCATTGCAATAAGCTCTGTTAGGGCTGATGTGCCTGTATACACAAACACCAAATCTGGGTTAATAAGCTGCATAAGCTCGTAATCTGGGGCGCTCCAGCTTCCAAGATACTTGATGTCGCAGCCGGATTCAGCAATGTCTTTATCCATTTCCGGATTTGTGCCTTGCGCGCTGGTTATGCCAGCCACACAATCCCAAACATCGAAAGGCGCTATCATCCCGACATGCGTTGTAGAGCCAAACACAGCTTTTTGCAAGGGGATTGCCAGTACTGTCATATCCTCATAGCCGGAAGGCGCTTCCTGCCCTCTCGGCACAAGCAAAAACTTCTGGTTTTCCGCGTCAGTAACGATTTTGACGCCATTCTCCAAATATTCTACCGAAAACCCCGTGGCGTATTTTAGCTCCATAAATGAGCTTTCAGGAGCGCGCCCATCCCCCTCCGGCTTTGCGCTGCCGCTTCCTGTGTTGTTGCATGCTGCGATTAGCGCAAAAGCGAAGATTGCGGCAGCGGCAAACACTGCTTGGTGTTTCTTTTTCATTATGATTTCTCTCCTTGTGTTTGATTGCCTGTCCGTTTGGTAAAAATAAACTGGTTTGAATACGGCAGCCACGCTGCCACAAAAAAGAAACACGCCTCTAACTGGGCTTAGAGGCGTGTTTGCCATGACACGTTATCCATCACGCTACCTCCTCTATCACTCGTAGAATCAGATTTGCACAAAAACAGTTGGGTCTTCTGGCTCAGTTTCATCATCTGCCCAGCCTTCCCAGGACAAACCCAGTGGCATTTTAGGCAGACTCCACTTTACAGCGGCGGGACCGCGTGGGATTTTCACCCAACTTCTCAGGAAATGAAAGGCAAAGCCTATCATTTATCAACTGTCTTTTATAAGTATTGTTATTAAATTGTGATTGTTGTTGAATATTGTCAATATAGCATAGCATATGCGAGCCGCAACGGTCAATGAGTCTTGCCGTTAATAAATGAAGTTTAAGTTGCGTTTCATACCCCCACAAGGCCTTTGGCTTAACCGCCCCTATAAAAATGCCTTAGGATTTGCAGTTCATTTTTAAAACACCTCAAAAATTGCGCTGCAAAACATCCCACATGCCAGGCAATATCACCTAGCGGTACGCGTTGTAGTGTTAAAGGCTGCCTTTCCGTATATAGGCTGGGAAGCCTTGCCATAGGTTTTGGAATTAGCTTGGATGGCTAAAATTCCCCCTAAATAAAACCATTTAAATCAAAAGCACAAATACTTTGAAGTATTGTCACTCATTTTAGACTCCATGGTATAATTAAGATAAGTTAAAATTTACCTTCAAACAAGGAGAAGAAATGGGTATTTGGGGAATGGCTGTACATAAAGTAAAATCAGTGGCGGCAAGGGCAAAATCAAGGGCGGCAAGCCTCGTGGCTACCCTGAAGATAAAAGGGGAGGTTTCCAGCGCCCAAGAGTCTTTGAAAGCCCAATATACGGTGTTGGGGGCAAAATACTATTCCTTGCATGCCCAAAACCCAGACCCTGCGCTTGAAAGCATATGCGCTGCAATTGACGGCATTAATAGCCAAATCGAGGCATGGGAAAGAGAAATTGCCACACTGGGATCAATCGGAGAGTGCCCCCAGTGCGCGGCGAAAATCCAAAAAGGCTCTGTGTTCTGCGAAGTGTGCGGACTTCGGCTGTCAGGGGCGCAACCATCCCAAAGCAGGCTGTGCCCATCATGCGGCGGGCAAGTGTCGCCGGATGCCATGTTCTGCAAAAGCTGCGGCAGCAAGCTTCCCCATGGGCTTGGCGGCACAGTTCTTGGGCAGCCTGCTGAAGTAGAAGAGAGTGGACAGGAGCAATTTGAACCAGAAGACCAAGAAGCTGTCCAAGGGCAGAAGAGTGGGATAGTATCGGCATTTTCGAAGCTGATATCCTAGCTTTAGCCGTCCTTGGGCAGGGGGCAGTAATGGCAGCAAGCCATAATCAAAAGAAAAAGCCGCTTTAGGGAGCGTGGCGCCCCAAAGCGGCTTTTCAAAATTTCTTAGCAATTTATTGTTCAATCCCAATCAAGCTCCGGATGTATAAATTTGGCAAGGATCTCCAAACCTTCGACAAACCGCGGGCCTGGGCGGGCTATTATATCAGCTTCAGGATCAGTGAACCCAACATAGTACACATTGCCTTCAACAAAAGCTGTGATCGACTCAAATCCTGCTGGCATCACGAAGTAGTCTTGGTCGAAGAGGCAGATGTACACTTCAGGGTCTCTTTCGACAACAACCTCAGCAGATAGCTGGGGCGAGGAGTACTCATACTCGTAAGCAATATTGTCCCCTTTCAACAATCCAAGGGCGTTTCCAAGGATGTCTTTCTTGCTTGAAGAGTATAAATCCATAACATCAAGGAAAACCCTTTTGGAAGGCACGCCTTCAAGCTTTGCTTGGAGCGCGGCCAAATCCCATTCCAGCTTTTCTACCAGAGCCTGCGCTTCGCTATCGTGGCCAGTGATTTTGCCAAACTCCAAAATAGAAGCGTATATGTCATCCACTGTCTCATAGAGGGTCGTGTAAACAGGTATGCCTGCTTGCTCAAGGGCTGCCAAGTGGTCTCCGCCAAACACTCCCGATGTGACAACCAAGTCTGCCCCGAGCTCTATGATGCGCTCAATGTTAGCAGTGCTGCTGTCTCCAACCGTCTCCAAGGCATCTGTTGCCTGGGGGTAGTTGCACCATAAGCTTTTTGCGACAATTTTATCGCCGGCGCCAATGGCGAAAAGCGATTCAGTTGTGTTGGGGCTCATCGAAACGATGTTCATCGGCTCTTTTTCAAAAGTGATGGATATTCCCATGCTGTCTACAACCGTCATGGGGAAAGCTCCTTCTTGTCCCTGGCTACCTTGCTGGCTTGAAGGCTTGGAGCATGCAGCTAGCGCAACAAGCATAATAAGCGCAAGCAGTAGCTTTGGCGTTTTCTTCATTTAAATTCCCTCATTTTCTATATTCTACATGATTCTACTTGCCATGTGCCAAGAGCGCAATTTAATGTTGCGTGGAGTGGCGACTCCACGCAACCCAAGGAGGAGTAAGGAGCGGGGATCCGCCAATATAAAAAGCCTCTCTTATGTAATAGAAAGGCGGAAGCTCAAAAAAGAGACGCTTCCCCCGAAGGCTATGATGCGATGAAAGGTTTTCTGACTTTAAAGGCGGCTAGCAGCAATTGCCTTCCCAATTTCTCAGTGGCGCATGCTTGCCTTATTACAGCAGCGGGGGGCTGTTCCGTATCCAACGGGATTCCCTTTATACATCGACATTCAGGTTAAATTAGCATGATCCAGTGCTCTTGGACATCATAGCATATCAGCTTAAAAAAAACAAGAAAAAAAGAGGGGATGAGAAACGCGCCCTTAAAAAAGGGCGCGGCAAGATAAACATTAAACCACAAAGCGGCAATAACACAGCTAAATTTTTAGGGGAACTATCCGGTTGAGGCTTAGAAACATGGCTTTGGCGAGGGCAAGCCTCTCGTTTTCGTCGGCTTCCCAGCTTTCATCAGCCACAAGCCTTTCAAAGAGCTCTATGATCGTGTAATTATTGGTTAATTCCATCACACTTGACCTACTTCCTTGATAATTCGTCAGCTAGCTCGTAAACTGCGCGGATAACTTCTGGGGTCGCATCCCCTCCGCATAATAGGGGCTTGTTCTGCAAGAAGATGAAGCCGCCTCCGGGAGCGAATGTGTCAAAACACTTTTTCACATAGTCTTTGCACTTCTCAATGCTGCCCATGCGCAGCAAGTCGGCAGTGATCCCTGCCCCAATCGAGCACCAATCGCCGATTTGCTTATGGACTTCAAACGGGTCGTCCTCGTCAAGCATAAAGACTACAGACCCTTGTGGAAGTTGGCGGTAGCGGTCCAGGGTATTGAGGAATTGCCCCTCTCCCTTGATCCAGAACTTGACGCCGGCTTCCATAAACGGCATGCAAGCATCCCTGAAGTCGTTGAAGAAATACTTGTCGAAAAGCGGCGGCGACAAAAAGCACTCGCTATGGTATGTGGCAGAGCCAAGGGGGTGGGGTTTGCCTATGTAATCCTTGACATCATATGGGAAGCTTTTGGTTGCCTTGATCGCAGCGCAAGCTGCGTCAACCAGCTCTGGGCGCCTTCTCAAGTCTGAGAGTGTTGCTGGTATGCCCCTCAAATGGTCAAAGAGGGTATTGAGGTTTGAGCCGAATCTGACCGAGGTAGAGTCGGTCAAATTGAGTATCCCCCTCTCTTCAAATATGTTGTTGGTTATGCGCCTATTTGTGTTTGTGAATACTTTGAAGATTGACGCTGCTTTTTTCAATGACTCGTAAGCCTCGTCGGGACTGTCGACATTCAATGCGGGGAAGTTGCGCTTGACCCATTCGTCAGAAGCGAAATTTTCAAGGTCGTCAATGATTTTCGGGTATTCTTCAGCTGCGATAAAACTCAGCTCTCCTTGGGCGTGCTGCAGGGTCGTGCCGTCCCTGGCAATCACGTAAGACTTTGATCCCAACGTTTCGTGCATGCGGACGGAATGGCTGATGCCCGGGCTCATTGCTATGTAGTCAAGGGGCACATCATCGAGGAAGGCAATATACTCCTCCACAGTCCTGTCAGGGTCGTCGATGACATCAAGGTATGTGCCACCGCGGTATGTGAGGGGCCACATGATGACTTCAGCGCCGACAGGCACCTTTTTTGGCTCTTTGAAGCTGATAGCGTCAACGAAGTTTTGTTTTCGCTGTTCTTTCAAATCAAGGGTTTGATCCATTTGTTTCCCTCCGTTTTTTTATTATGCCGCCATCTATACAATATCGAATCGGCTGTGTAAATTATAACAAATACCAGCGCTATAACAAAATTTTGGACTTTACTAGTAAAAAAAACTTGCACAAGTTGCATATGCATAAAATATAGGCTAATTTAGAATAATAAATCACAAAAATGATTTTATTTTGTTCTAACACTAAAAAACAAAAGGGAATTGTTGCAACTTCCGATATGTATATGTAAAAATAGAACCGGGCAAGGCTCTCAAATTGCTGTTTATATGGACAGAGGGCAATTCTATAGTTACGCTGCTATTGGGCTTGGAAGGCGGAAAAAGAAGGCAAAAAAATTCCACCTGCTGCCAGTGTACTGCAAAATGCTTTTTGGGGGCTATTGGAAAAATTGCGCTCCTGGATAAAGGCAAGCTATTGGCGCCAAGTTGCAGTAATTAATGAAAATCAGGGACAAAACTAAACGGGTATATTGAAGAAAATGCAATTGCCACTGTAACGGAATTATAAGAAGAATAAAAAAAGGAGTTTGCCAAAACGAGCGGCATTATAGACTTTAAAAAAACTCGAAAAAGAATCGGCGCTTTCCAGCTATAGGGATCTAAAAACCGCTTTTGGCTATTCTTACCTTTTGGCACGGCCAATGCCAAAAGCCAAGCCAGTGCCAAAAAGGTTTGTTCGAATTGTGAAGTTTTGGCAATAGGAACCAATGTGAAACCACGAAAGAAAACAATCTTGGCAGTAGTGATGCTTGCCGCTGCCCTCCCAGCATGCGCAAGGCAAAGAAACAACCAACAAACCCTATCAACCCCCCGCTTGCAAGATTGGATAAGGGAAGGCACATACAGCTATGAATATGAGGTGTCAACTGTGTCAGAGTCAAGCTCTATGGAAGCCACAGGCAAAATTGCGGTCCAAGGCGCAAAGATGTCTATTGAGACTAATATAGAAATACAAAATGGCATTTCCTCAAAGAGCAATATCCTCATTGACGGGGATGAGACATACATGATCGACCATGAGGGCAAGATGCTCTACAAGATGGGGAATATGGGATTTGAGATACCATCAGGCATTGTTGTGGATGCCAGCGGCCTGCAAAAGGCAGGGGAGGGCCAAGGCGAATTTGAGGGGGCAAACCTCAGCTACGAGGATTTCGAGGCGGTAGGCGTGAAAATGCGGTTTTATTACGATGGCGCTGATGCTGTGGCGATCGTGTCGGAAATGCAAGGGTATTTGACTACATTGAAAATCAAAAACGCCTCGAACACTGTGCCATCGGGGTCTTTTGACATTCCTGAAGGATACCTGGTTATCGAGTACAATTTTTAGTCAACTCTAAAGCAGACTACAAGTAAAAACCGCTTTAGCCAGCTGTTGGCTTGCTATAAAACCAAATAGCTGCTAAACCACTTTTAAGCGATAGCAGCTATTTTTATTTTCTCAAGTGGCCTATCTGAACAATGACGGGTGCCTGAAGGCCACATTTGACAGGATTTGGTCAAATACGCCCTTCTCGCACCTTTCGCCAACAAAACGCCTGCAATTCCTGCAAGAGGAGCCAAAGTCTCCCGTATCGTTTACAAATGCTTGTATAACCGGGTCGTATTGCGAGCAATTCTCGGCAACGACTTCATATTTGTCACGCATAGCTTTTTACCGCCTTTTACAATAATTCTTACCCATACTTTCCCCAGGGCAGGGCGGCCATATGTGCTGCTATGTCAAATAATGCTGAAAAAAGAGGACAAAATTAATCCCTCCAGGGCCATAAAAGCCCTATCTACCCCAACCCGTCCCAGCTGTCCCCGCCAACCTTCCAATAAAGCCTGGCATCAAGGAAACATATGTAAGACTCATCAGGGTATTTTCCATAAGCCTCCTTGATCGCCTCCCGGTAAACCAAAATCTGGCCCTCGTGCCGCTTGGCGGCATCCGCCAACGCGCTAGCGGCTTGCTCGATCCTGTCGGTCTTGTAGTCTACCAGGAAGGTCTTGCCTTCGTACTCGAAATAGCAATCGATTGTGCCTTGGACAACAATATTCTCCTTTGATGCTGCCCATTCAGCCCTAGCCATTGCAGCCGGCAGCGCCATTATAAAACTGGTTTCCCGGGAAATGCTTTTGGCATTGATAATCTTCTTGCCTAAAAAACCGGACAAAAACCCCGATATCATGCCCAAATCCACAAGCGCATGTTCTTTTTCGCTCAAAACCCCGGATTGCAAAAGCAGATCCAGCTCCCCTTGCAAATCGCCGGCAGCCCAGTTGCCTTTGAAGCGGGCAAAATCCATTTTTTGCAAGAAAGAGTGGGTGGCAGCTCCCCTCTCTGCCGCAAACCTGGCTTGGCCAAATGACGGCGGCTTGGCATTTATCAACCTCTCCCCGAAGCCCAAGGGCTCTGCAGCTCCCAGCGCGCTTGCGGCAACTTTGCTTGGGATGGAGCTGTCAAGCTTGTATTTGTACCCAAAAGCAGGGGCTGTTTGCCCACTGCCACTAAAAGCATCATCATCGGCAGCGCTGCCTCCTTTCTCCCCCCCGTACCCAAAAGCCAGCGGATAAATCCCGCTATCTGCCTCTTGCTCTTCCCAGAAGCTCCAAGGTATCGACTCTCCTTTCGCCGTCATGCCAAATGCCATCTGGATCCAGTCAAGATAGCAGTTTGCCCCTAAAAGGCCATAACTGGTAGGCTCGCCGGCAAGTTTTATGTGGCCAAACCCTTTTTTAGGCATTATCCCGGCAAGCACAAGTTTGTTTTTTGCCCTGGTCATAGCCACGTACAGCAACCGCATCTCCTCTGATTTCAATGCCGCAATGGCGGCGCTCTTGGCTGCGATGCTCATATAGCTCTCATATCGCACCATATTGTCCAAATCCACATTTTCAACACAAATGCCAAGGTCTTTATCAGCAATCACCTTTTGGGTTGTCCGTGTCATATTGAACCGCCTCGAGCAGCTAGCGATTATAGCCACTTCATACTCAAGGCCTTTCGCAGAATGGATCGAAGTGATAACAACAGCATCATCATTATTTCCGACACTCCTATTGCTTGTACGCTGGCCCACAAGCCGCAAATGGGCGAGGAAGCCAGAAATGCCCGCATTTGCCCTTGAAGCCTCATACTCGTCAGCCATGGAAAACAGCTTGTCAATATTTTCTAAACGCCCAGGGGCATCTTCAAGGGCTGACACAAAGGAGGCAAGGCAGATATCTTGGCAAATTAGCCTAGCCAACTGCCCCAAACCCATATGCCGGGAATAGAGCCTGTAGCGCGCTATTGCTTCGTAAAGCGCTTGCAGCCGCTTCCTTAAATCCGCCATTTCCCCTTTGATGGCATAAAACCTGCAGCAATCAGTGAACTTCGCCGCCTGGGGCAGAGAGGCCCTGATCCTGATTGAGTCGGTGGGGCTGATCCCAAAGGCAAAGCTCCTCATCGCCCCCGCCATTGCCACATCGTCAGATTCATTGTCTACAAGGGCCAAAATATTGGCAATGACGGCTGTCTCCAGCTCAGAGGCAAAGTTGGCAGGGGTGGCAAGCTGCACTGGGATGCCCGCTTCAGCCAAAGCCTGCTCAAACCCGGCGCGTGTTTTTTCCAAGGTCCTGGAAATCACTGCTATGTCCCTATACCCCACAAGTTTCCTAAGTCCTGTCTTTCCGTCCACGACCCCTTCCCTGACGGTCTGGGCTATAATTTTGGCTATCATTTTGCCTTCGATATAAGCATTCTCCTCGTACTGGTCCTCGTCGCCCTCGTCCCTGCCAGATCCGCTTTTGGCCAAAGCGATGATCGCATTCTCGCCTCCCGAGCCTTGGCCGGCTGACATCCTCTCATCAGGCAGGTAATCCACTCCGCCGGTGTCCTTTGTGAAAATCCGGTCGAAGATAAAATTCACTGAGTCGATCAGCGATGGGGATGTGCGGAAATTTTTATTCAAAAAAACGACATCCCCATCGCTGCTTTGCTGCAAATACCTGTTGTAGCGGTTGACGAATATCGCAGGCTCGGCAGACCTGAAAGAGTATATCGACTGCTTGATGTCGCCAACGCAACATATCTTTTCTGAGTGTGAAATAGCCGTAATAATAGCTTCCTGGATCTCGCTGGTGTCTTGGTACTCGTCCACAAAGACATAGTCGAACATCCCGGCGACTTCCTGCGCAACCTGGCTGTCTGCCAAAACGGCATAGCATAGGTGCTCAAGATCGCTATAGTCCAACGAGTTTGCTTCGGCTTTCTTTTCCCTGTATAGTGTGTTGAACTCAGACAAAACACGGCAAATGGCGCTGACAGCGCTTTTGCTGCGCCCAAGGGCGCTTATTTGGTCGCTATAAGGGAATGCAAAGGTTTTTTTCAGTTTGTCGACTGCTTCTTTGATCGATGCGTGGGCATCTTTTGCCTCTTGTGCAAAATCAAAGGGCTTGCGCATTGCGTAGCGCGCCAGCTTGAAAACATCCAGCCTATTAAAGAATGCTTCCAGCCCCTCATCCACAAGAATGGACTTGAAAAAAACCATCTCGTCCCGCAGATCCCTGAAATAGTCGTGCCGCTTCTCATCCGAGTTGTGCTCTATGCATATGCCAAGCGCCCAGTTGGACAAGGAAAGGGCATGGTCCAGCTTGCCGATGATATCTGCCGTGAGCTTCTCCTCAAGGATGCCTATGCCTCCAGGCGAGTATGCCGCATCCGCCCCTCCAATCCAGCCCGCTGGGTCAATCCTGTTTTGGGAAAACAAGAAAAGCTCAATAAGCATTGTGGCAAACTCGTCCTCATTCCTGTTGGAATACTTGTCTGCCGCCTCAAGGAGGCTGTAGTCGCCTGCAGTGTGCAAATTGGCCAAAGACTCATGCATGGCCTCAAAACGCAATGATGTCGCCTGCTCATCCCCAAGCACCTTGAAGGAAGGGTCTACTCCTGCCAGCTGGTAGTAGTTTGATACAACCCAGTGGCAAAAAGAGTGTATTGTCCCTATATGCGCCTCTTCCAAGCCTGCCAACAACTCTGCTTTGCCAGCTTGGCTTGATGAACTGGTGATTGCGGTTCTTATGCGCTTTTTCATCTCATTGGCAGCTGCTTTAGTAAATGTGGCCACCATTATCCGGCTAGGGCTTATGCCGTCCCTGGCGACAAGGCCGCAGATGCGCTCTGCAAGCACCGCAGTCTTGCCGCTTCCTGCCCCAGCTGAAACCAACAGCCCCCTTTCTCTCAAGTTTATGGCTGTTTTCTGTTCATTTGTCCATTCAACTGCCATTCCAGTCTCCTTCAAGTATCATTCTCTGGGCGCTTGCCTTGCCTATGTTGCCAAAACGCCTGGCTTTGTTTGCCGCAAATCCGTCAGAGCGCCAGCATGCCATGCCAAAGCAGCAATAAGTGCAAGGCATGTTGTCCTTGTATAAACTAGGGGAGATGGATATGTCGCCCCTGCTTACTCTAGCTGCAGTTTTTTTGGCATTGTAAACCGCGTTGGCGACAGTCTGCCCAACCAGCCCGCCATCTGCTTTGCCGGATTCATAGACACCGCTCATTTTGCCTCTAGCCTCGATCCTTTTTCTCGTGTCGGCTTCGGTTTCCGGCTTGTCAAGCTTTTTAGGCGTATGCCCAAGTTTAAAGTAGAATGCGCCTGCCCCTTCTATGCCGCCACCAATTGACTGCATGGCAGCGGCCAGATACAGGGTGAGCTGGAATGACAGCCCGTGGTAGCTGCGGGCATAGTCGAAATCGGCTTTGCCGCTTTTGTAGTCGATGACCCTGACTTGCCTGTCGCCGCCTTCGCCAGCCATCATATCTATGCGGTCGATAATGCCGCCTGCTGCAATTCCATTGCCCAAATCAAGGGCAGGCAGCGCCCCATATGTGCCAAACCGGGCTTCAGCGCGAATAGGCGCAAACCCGCTAGCTGCTTGCCTTGAAATCTCAAAGGCGGCAGCCATGGCAGCCCTCTCCAACTTGGTTTTATGGTAACCGGAAGGATCAAGCCTGTCTATGCCCTCAAAGCCCTTGATGGCGTGCTCTATGGATATCTCCATCAAATGCTGTATTTCATCCCTGCCGGCATTAAGCAAGTCAATTTCCCCATAAATCAGTTGTTTTGCGAAATGGTCCATTGCCCCGTGCAATGCGGTGCCCGCGGCTGCGGCGCTAAAGGCGAACTCCACAGCCGGGCGCGCCCTTATAACATTGGAGAGGAAAAACGAAAACGGGCATGCGCTGTGCCGCTCAAGGGCGCTGATTGAGACAGGGTAGCCGTCCCCCACCAACTCCTTGTAGGCGCTGATGTCGTCAACAAACACGGAATTTGTAAATGACAAGCCCGCTTCATAAACTTTTGCGCTTTGTGCCGCTTTGCCCACGTGGGACACAGGCAAGCGCGACGCCCCTCCAGGCAAGCGCCCGCCTGCTTCCATGCCATAAGGCGCCACCAGCTTTGCCGCCTCGAATATCTGGCTGGGCGCCGCCTCTCCTTGCGGGCCAGAGGCTGGCCTTGAAAGGTACAGCCTGCTAGACGGTTTTGCTAGCATGATGTACAAACCTAGCTGCTCTTTCCCCTTCCTGAAATTGGGATCCAAGTCCACGCTTGCCCCAAGCGCAACAAATGCCGCCCTCTCTGCCTCGTTGAAAACGGGCATGTCAGTATTCCCGGGAAATGACTCCTCATTGCATCCGACAGCGAACAGCCACTTGACCTCTGGCAACAGGCTGCGGCCTATCCCGGCAATTACAAGCTTGTCCACGCTGGCAGGTATCAAACCTACATTGTCCATGGCAAGGGAGTAGCGGATCATCTCCATAAGCTCCCTTGGAGGGATCTGCTTTCCAGAAAAGATCGCCGCTGTGTTCTCCAATGCTTCAGACAGCTTGTTGTACACCTGCAACACAGTGTTGGCCATTTCGTAGTCCTCCAACGAAGCGAACTCCATTGCAGCTTCTTCCAAAGACCTGCTGTACCCCACATCCTCTAAAAAAGCGTACAACAGCCTGCAAAACTCGCCGGCTTCCTTTATCCCGGAAAGCCTGCGGGTGAATGACAAAGCATTTGTATTCAAGGTGTCTGCAGCGTCAATAAGCCATTGCCCCTCTTTGGCGCTTTCAAGCAGCCTTCTGCACTCTGGCAAGGTTTTCGCCCCATGCTGGATAATAAAACTTTCCAAAGCCATAGCCGAGAAATCGTCGATGCCAAAGCACCCGCTTTTGGCTAGCCCAGCCAAGCTTCTTGCGTCCAATCCGCCTTCCAGCAGCTTTCCCAGCCCGGCTAAAAACTTGATATGCGCAAACCCGGCTACGGACCGTTTCTTGTCTATGTAGAACTCGATGCCGCAAGCGGCAAAGACTGCTTCAATCAATGGCGCATATGTTTCGAGCTCGCAGGCAACAGCCATCTCGTTAAACCTCGCCCCTTCCCCCGCAAGCCCAATGATTTCCATGGCTACAGCTTTGATCTCGTCTAGGGCATCAATAGCCTCAAACTGGAGAAGGGAATCATGGCTCTCCACTGGGCATGCGACAGGCTCCTTTGCAAAGAGGCCCAGCGCTATATGCCTTGTGGGGGCTTGCTGCGCGCTACTTGCAAGACAGGTTATCTCAGGCGCTGCGCCAATATTTTTAAAAACCTCAATTGCATTGTCGAAGGTTTCGGATGAGCTGGCTTGGATAGCCCCGCTTTCCTCAAAGCCGTAGCATATGGAGAATGAGGCGCTCTTGGCGTTTTTGGCCAAAGCGTTTACCAAAGGCAATACACATTTGTCAAAACTCGCAAACCCGTCAAAAAACAAGTGGGCGCCATACACTTCGCAGCTGTTGTCAAAACTATTGGCGCATTCGATATAAAAAGATTCCTCGTCTAACACCGCGCCCTCTTCGAGGGCGGCGTTGTACGCCTCAAAGAGCAAAAGCATGTCCCTCGCCTTTAGCCCCATAATGCCACCAGCCCTGGTTGACGCGTCAAGCAAAGATTGGGATCCGACACCGTTTCTCTTTAGCTCCACCAAAAAAGACAAGGCTTTATCTGCAAACCCGTCGGTATGGGCGACCCTGCCGAAATGGCTTAGGCTGCCCCTGGTGTTGATAAGGGCATGTTTAAAAACCAGCCTTCTGGCCTCTTCTGATAGGACGGTTGCGTCCCTGAGAGGGGAGCTGGCAGCAACCATTCCCGCGATCCTCCTTAGGCTTGCCACCCTCTTGTTGAATGATGCGCGGGATCCAAGGGCGCCAAGCAGCCTTTTTTCAGTCTCGTATGTATACTGCTCGGGGACGATAATAAAAACCTTCTCGCTTTCAGGCAGGCTGACAGCCCGCTTTATCGTTTCCTGGCTCTTGCCTGCCCCTGCAAGGCCAGTAATAATAGCCCATTGTGGATTGTCCATGATATTATCCTCCAATAATCATTCTTTGTCGATTATACCAGAATATGGACATACGTTCAACTCGAAGCAAGCTATCAGCAAGTGGAGGGCACCACGGTTTTTGATTATCCAGTGATCAAAAGCATTGTCAATGCAGCGCCTCAGTCTCCGCAATACAATGGCGAGGTGGGTGGAGGAGCGGCTGCCAATACAGCAAAAGGGATGGCGGGCAATTTGTTAGCTGTATTGCCTTTTGCCATTGTCGCCGCATCAAGCGGCCTTGTGTGCTTTGGATTTCGGAGGAAACAACGGATTGACTAAGCTTGAAGGCCCAGTCCAGTGTTGATGTGCTGGCGCCCTATCATCTTGAAAACCAAAGCAAAACATATACTGGTCGTTTTTACTAGCGATCTGCCTATGTGCTACTGGAGGCGCAAATGAAGAAGAATCTTGTGGTCGTGCACAACTTGCTCGTTTTGCTGGCAAGCCTTTCACCAAATGTCTCTGCTGGATTTACCGGAGGAAGAGTGATTGAGCTTGCGCTGGCTTGACAGCGCAATGGAAGTTGTGGGAAAAGAGCAAAATGCTTTGATGGACGAGTATTTCCCCGGATTTTTCGAGGTGTCCAATGCCCATTCGAAGGGAAAGCTGCAATGCAAGTTTTGGTCTAATGCCTGCCGCCGTTCCAAGTCCTCGGCCAGGGCGCCGATGGGGTTCAGGAAGTTATTAGAAAAGCGGCTAAGGTTCCAAGAGGCTGCAGAGCTGGCCAGGGCGGCAGGCGCTTCCATTGGATTGAAACATACGCAAAACAAGGATGCTTTCAAGATTTCGCTGATGGCTGGAAGGCTGGCTCTGGCGGACGCGGTTCAGATATTGGCAAGGATGGAAGCCGCGCTTGTAGCGGAAGTGTATACCGAACCGTGTAAGCGCCCTGGCGGGGACAGTTTCCTTGGTAGGGGTAGTGTCCTTGACCTGGGCGAGGGGACGGTTCACTTAGAGGGGGCGGAGTCCCTGACCTTGGCGGGGCAGGCTCCCTTGGAGGTCGGGTGGCGCAGGTTTCCATCTAAACCACGGCAGGCAGCTCGCTGACGGAGAGACGCAGGATGCGCTTTCGAACAGGGCGCTCGACGAGGCAGACAATATGAATGTCCGGGAGTGGATGTTCTCGATGCTGTCTCAGTGGGGATAGAGTATTGGCGATTGCAGAGGGAAGCTTATCCAGATAAAAGCCCTCCAGTAAGCAAGGCTGGAGATAGCCCGCGCAAACGCAAGCGCTGATGGTGCCGCACAGCCCGCTGAAGCCTAGGAAAAGAATCATAGATGCAATGCTAGGATACTGGATAATCAAGTGGTGGAAATATCAAAACGCCTTCAAACCGCATTGGCCAAGGGTGTTTTTTACAGCCAGAAGATGCGCCTTATAGGATATTTTCGTCATAGGCGGCGCAGCGCTTTCTTAGTTTGCCCAGCGGGGCATTTTGGAGCGCTTTGTCATTTCCATAAAAAAATACTTGCACTAATCGCGGATACCAGTTGCCACTCAGGCTTTCAAGGGCAGCAGGCAAGGAATGCAAACAAGCAAATAATCAAGAAGAAAAAAAACGGCTGTCAAAGCCGTTGCTAGTCTATGTCTAAGGCAACTTTCAGCAAAGCGTCCACTTCCAAGTTGAGCCTCTTTATCGCTGCAGCGTATTCGTAGGTCTCAGCAGTAGTGAAAAGGGTTATCTTAGGGTCCCCAGTATCGTTTAGCAAGTTGTTTCTTGTCAAGTAGCTTTTAAGCATATCCACTTGCTTTATTGCCGGGTCGATAAGCCTAATATCCGGGTAGATATGGCTGATTTCATTCTTGATGATGGGAAAATGGCTGCATCCGAGTATAAGGCTTTTGATCCTCTTGTCTTTTTTTAAAACAGGGTCTAGAACTTCCCTGATGTTTTCATACAACAAGGGCTTGTTTTCAAGCTGGCTGTCTATGATTTTGGGAAGGGATGCGCTGGAATTAGACACAACGTCAATATAAGGGTTGTGTTTTGCTATCGTGAATTCATACATGCCCATGTCTGTTGTGGCTTTTGTCGCAATAAGCCCCACACTGGGCTCCTTGACTATCTCGCATGCAGCCAGGGCTCCTGCTTCGATGATAGAGAACAGTTTCACGCTTGATTCGAGTTTGTCGATATAAGAGGAAATCGTGTTGCATGCAAGGAGTATCACCTTGACTCCACAGTCCTCTAAAAATCTGATCAAATGGCTGGCAAGCTTGACGATCTCTTGGGGGCTTTTGTTTCCATAAGGCATCCTCAGCGAATCCCCCAAGTAGACGATAGATTCGCCCTGAAGAGCTTCTTGCATTGCCACGACCGCAGTCAGCCCTCCCACACCCGAATCAAGTATGCCGACAGGCTCATTCATAATGTTGCTCATTTGTTTTCAGGCTCCTTGGCGCAATGTGTCTTGGCTGCAATAACTGGTGCTGATACCTATTTCCACAATGCGCATACCGTATATTTTATGGCTAAAAGACCGCATTTATTCCTTGGGCAGGCGGCTATTGCCATTTGCAAATAATAAGAGCGCTGTAAGGATTGCAAATAACAGCGTCACACTTCTAGTTTCTAGAATAACAGGTGTTTACATTGTATAACAGTACTCTTGCAAAAAAAAACCGGCGATGCTATTCTCTCCAGCAGCGCCGGGCATAGGCATACACATCTTAAGCCATGGGAGGGTTGGCTGTGGTCGTGCAGCTTTTATGCTATTCTTCATTTGTGGCAAGTTTTAGTGTCTCGTTGTTCACTTTTTCAATGTAGGCGCTCAAAATTGCCTCCTGAAGTTGTGCCCGCGTTTCCTTGTTGATTGGATGAGCTATGTCTTTGAACTCCCCCCCGGTTAATTTTTTACTCGGCATCGCAATGAAAACACCTTTCTCGCCTTCGATAACCTTAATTTCATGGACAACAAACTGGTTATCAAAAGTGATTGATACTCTCGCTTTCATTTTGCCTTCATCAAAGACCTGTCTCACCCTAATATCAGTGATTTCCATGAAGCCCTCCGACAAGTTTGATTTCTTTTCTATCTTAAGTATATATCATATTTTGGAAATAGATAAATAAATTACTATCTTTTTCACAGAATTCAATAATTTCGGTCGTATTTTGTATATAAGTGAAAACTAACTGGTTCGAAATGGGAATCTAGCGATATTGTAAATATGAAATTCTAGTGATAAAATATACAAAACATTCTTAATCATATAGAATGATCCCAATAGCATAAAATAAATAGACATGCCTAATACATAAATTGGAGAGTTTTATGCAACAATTCAACCTGTCTAATTTGCAGAAAATCTATTTTATCGGCATTGGCGGAACTAGCATGAGCGGGCTGGCTTTAATGTCGCAATCAAAAGGGCTTGAAGTATGTGGCTCCGACATGCGCGCTGGATCCTATACTGACAAGCTTATTGAAAAAGGCGTACCTGTCATAATAGGCCATGACCCGTCAAATGTCCCCCTTGATTGTGACCTTGTGGTCTATTCTGCAGCTATAAGGCCTACAAATGTGGAGTATATCGCAGCCGAGAAGGCTGGCATACCTATGATGGAGCGAAGCTTCTATCTAGGCCTGATCTCAAATATGTTTCCTGACACTATTGCCGTGTCAGGCACCCATGGAAAGACAACGACTTCTTCCCTCTGCTCCCTTATGCTGCTGCGCGCAGGCCTTGACCCCTCTATTTCCATTGGAGGCACCCTTGACCAGATTGGAGGCAACTACAGAGTTGGCGATAGCAATTACTTTGTAATTGAAGCCTGCGAGTTTGTCGACAGTTTTCTCCACACCACCCACAACAGGGCTATAATCCTCAATATCGAAGAAGACCATTTGGATTATTTCACTGAAGGCATTGAGCAGATTAAAAGCTCATTTACCAAGTTCGCAAACATCCTGCCAGAGGATGGGCTGCTTATAGCCAATATCGACGATCCGCAAGTAGTAGAGATCCTGCCAAGCATCAAATGCAACAGGATAGAGACCTTCAGCATCTCATCAGAAGCGACCTGGACTGCAAATAACATAGTCTTTGACAGCTTAGGCAAGCCAAAGTACGATGTGCATTACAACGGTGAATTCTACGGCTCACTTGAGCTGAATATCCCTGGCGTCCACAACATTATGAATAGCTTGTCGGTAGTGGCGCTTGGCCATGACCTGGGAATCCCCACACAAACCATAGCCGAATCATTCCTCGAGTTTTATGGGGCGAAACGACGCTTCCAATTCCATGGAGAGCCAAGGGGAGTCAAGATCTTCGAGGATTACGCCCACCATCCAACAGAGCTGCAGGTCACTATCGCAGCTTGTAAAAACTATGAGCACGAGAAGTTGTGGGTGGTATTCCAGCCCCATACCTACTCAAGGACATTTTTCCTCTTTGACGGCTTTGTCAACGCTTGCGCTGAGGCAGATGAAGTCATATTCAACGATATCTATTCCGATAGAGAGGCAAATGACTGGAATATCTATTCTGAAGATGTCACAGAAAAGGTAAAAGAGAAATATGGGGTTCCAGCAAGTGTAATCACCGAATTTGAGGATATCGTATCCTATCTGTGCGAAAACACAAAGCCAGGGGATTTGGTCCTGGTAGCCGGCAGCCAAACCATCAACCAAGTGGCGGTTGATTTGGTCAAGGCATTAGGCGGCAAAGAGAATTAATTTTTTGAAAGCAAGAATTATGAATACGATCAAACAAGAGTTAGTTGCTAATTCACCTAACTCTTGTTTGCTTGTGCAACATTAGGTTTGCTTATGCCGCAATATCGACAGCAAATCCACAACTATGCAAGTGTGGGAGGGCATTTGTATTCAAATTCACTAACCGTTTGCTAAATAGTGCTTTAATTACAAAGTTTGTATGAAGCAACAAAACCAATGCCGCTTATGGCGCAGTTTCAGTTTGCAGTTTCAATGCCAAACAAAAAACGCCACATCACATATTGGTGAGGCAAGCAGTTGGCGCCAATTTTTTTACCTCTTAAGCATGTGCAAAAAAAAGCAGCCCGCTCCAGTTGGTTAGCCAATACTTTTAGTTCCGCCGTAGCTTGGAAAAACTATGGGCACGAGAAGCTGTGGGCGGTATTCCAGCCCCATACATTGCGCCTTCACGTCCACCAAGGATCGAGAGCTTGCCCAAAACATGTGGTTTCTGGCCTTTATAGAGCGAGGCGCTAAAGCAAGTGTTGCATGGCGAATTTATGGGCTGCAAATTGAAGAGTAATTGGCTGTTAGCCGACAGCTTTCCTGCTCTTAGCCTTAAGAACCAGCACACGATATGCAAGTTCTCAAAGCTCTCAATACACTAGTTATGCTTCCAAGCAAAAATCAATCGCCTTGTGGTTCTCTGAACTGGAAATCTCTCCTTTTTTAAACCCCACCGGGACAGAAAAAATCGGGCCATCATAAACGAAAGTGTGGTATTCGCCATTCTCGCCACAGGGATCAGACCCTGCATCCTTGATCCTTTTGACAACTTCCAAATCCAAATCAACACCTAAAAACGACTCGTCTAAAACCCTTGTGTCGACCACCTTGATTTTTGCCTTGAACCCTGCCTCTATTAACTCGGCAACCAGGTTTTCGCGGCCTTGTCCCCATAACGGCATGGCGCATTCAATGCCTGCTGCTTTGCATCGGCTTTCATTCCATTCACGGTGCATGGCTATATCGATATCTCCAAATGCGCAAGCCTCGGCTCCAATCATTTTAGCTATGCCCAAAGCTTCTTCAAAAATACTCTCATACTCTCCGGGCGAACTCTTGCATAAAATCAACGGCACTTCCAAGCTTTTGGACACAGCCACCAGCAAATCCTTGTCGATGCCATGGAACCAAGAGCGCCGCTGCTCTCTAACGGCCATGGTGATCATACCCACCGGCTTATGGCCATCCCTGGCCATTTTGTAGAGGGCCAACGCGCTATCTTTCCCCCCGCTGTAGCTCATAACAAATTGCATACATTATACCTGCATTTCAGACTTGTTCTAGACACCAGTATAGCATCTGGATAGGGCAGTATGGCAAGCAATAATACAAGGGCTGCCTATTGCAATAATTGTGGTATTATGATAATGCAGTGAAAGGCAGGTATACAGATGGATGACAAAAACAAAGATAATTAATTTTCCTGTAGAAATCCCACTTGCCCAATCAACCACTATAACACAGTGTGCTGGCTAGGGCTTGTTTATGCCAAAAAAAACGCTATCAATCACAATTCGAAAACGTTTTATAATGAGACAAGAAGCTTCCTCTAATCATGTACACACGCAATTTCTTGCATTTTGGACCAATAAGCGATAAAATACGCATGTGCGCCAAAACGCAAATAAGAGGGGAAATTTATGAAAAAAAGATTAATAGCACTGGCATTGGCAGCGTTGCTCATTTTCACGCTTGCCTCATGTAAAAAAGAGGAACCAAATAACAACGGCAATAACGGGGGAGATACAACTGAGGATCTCTCGCTGGAGTACATAACAGAAAAGGGAGCTTTCATCCTTGGCCTGGACGACTCCTTTCCGCCAATGGGATTCAGGGACGACAATAACGAAGTAGTCGGCTTTGATATCGATGTGGCAAAAGCAGTCGCCGAAAAGCTCGGCGTAGAGCTCGTGATCCAGCCAATCGAATGGAGCTCTAACCTTCTTGAGCTTAACTCCAAAAATATTGACTGCATCTGGAACGGAATGTCTGTCACGCCGACAAGGCAAGAAAACATGGAAATGTCAGTTGCATACCTTGACAACAACATGGCCCTTGTGGTCAATGTTGATAGCGGCATCGCAAGCCTGGCTGACATGGAAGGCAAAAAACTTGCGGTACAGGCAGGCTCGAGCGCAGTAGACGCTATCGATAATGCTGAAGAGTTTAAAGAATCCCTAGCTGAGATAGTAGAGCTTTCCGACAACCTGCAATGCTTGCTCAACTTGGAGTCAAACGCGGTTGACGCAGTGCTTATGGATGATGTAGTCGCCCGCTATATGATTACATCGCAAAGCAGGCCATTTGAGGTCCTTGATGATGTGCTTGAGAGTGAAGAGTATGCCATTGGCTTCAGAAAAGGCGAAGTCGCCCTTAGAGACGCAGTGAACAACGCCCTTTCTGAGCTGAAAGCTGAAGGCGCAATCACAGAGATAGCAACCAAATGGTTTGGCTCTGACGTGACAAAGATCAAATAAAAAAAGCGAAGCAGAAGATACATGCGGCGCACAAAAATAGGGCAGGGAAGCATAAACTTTCCTGCCCTTTATTATTTTATTTTAACTCGAATGACCGGGTGAGCACAACAGCTGCGGGCTCCTTGCTATGGGCATGGGAATACGAATCTGACAAGGCCCACCCTTCCACATTTTCAATATCTACTCCAGAAGCCGCCAGTTTTGCAGCATCCAAAGCAAAAACTACTTTAGGGGTTGCAGGGTCCATATCTTTTTCCCATATCAGAGCATTGCCATATATATCACTAAACTGGTAATGGCCCATCCCCATATGGTAGCTGATTCTCTTTCTATGGGCAGCCAGCGCCGCATTAAGGCTCATTAGCGGATCATCAAAACCTTCGCTGACACTTTGGGCTGGCAAGCCCTGAAACACAACCATGCCGTATTCATCGAGATAGGCATCCTGGTACAAAGCGATATCCAGCCCTGCCGCCACTAACGGCCCGGCATTGACAGCAATCCCTGCCGATGTATCATCCCAGTAAAAATAAGCGTCCCATCCAAAAGCCAAATTCCATCTCCCGGCCAGCTCTTTATTTTGCGAGACTCCTGCCCTCATCACCACATCCCCCAGCGCCCTTGGGGCGTCTTTGCCTATCACGTCGAGGGCGGAGCATCCAGCCAGAAATGCCATGGCCAACAATCCAGCAAACACCAGCATCTTCTTTCGCATCAAAGAGCCGCCTTGAAGCGCTTCAGCCTGAGCGCATTTGTGAGCACGGAAACAGAGCTGAAACTCATGGCGGCAGCTGCAAACATGGGATTCATCAACGGTCCCCCAAACAAGTACAAAACCCCGGCAGCAACAGGTATTCCAACCGAGTTATACCCAAATGCCCAAAAAAGGTTTTGCCGGATGTTTTTCATGGTAGCCTTGCTCAAAGACACAGCTATAGCCACATCCATCAAGTCGGATTTCATCAATACGATATCGGCAGATTCCATAGCCACATCGGTTCCCGAGCCGATGGCGATCCCCACATCAGCCTGGGCAAGCGCCGGGGCGTCATTGATCCCGTCGCCAACCATGGCGACAACCAAGCCTTCGCTTTGAAAATTTTTCACAGCTGCTGCCTTGTCTTGGGGAAGCACCTCAGCCACAACAAACTCGATGCCCGCTTGGGATGCGATTGTTGACGCTGTTTTCTCATTGTCGCCAGTTATCATAGCCACTTTGATCCCCATATCCTTCAGTTTGACGATGGCTGCGGCGCTGGATGGCTTGATTTTGTCAGCCACAGCGACAATCCCGTATATCTGTCCTGACTTGGCGACATACATCGGGGTCTTGGCTTCCCCAGCCAAACGCTCCTCTTCAGCCTCAAGGCCTTCAAACCTAATCCCGTTCTCCTCCATCAATTGACGGTTTCCGGCAAGAACTTCCTCCCCTTGGATCACAGCCTTGATCCCGCGGCCCGTGGCTGACTCGAAGCTTTCAATTGTAGACAACACCAGCCCTCTCTGGAGAGCTTCCTCTACAATTGCCTTGGCCAAGGGATGCTCAGAGCCCATCTCTGCGCTTGCCATTGCGGCAAGCAGCTCCTCCTCGCCAATGCCGGCAGCCGGGATAATATCCGTAAGGGCCGGCTTGCCTTCAGTGATGGTGCCGGTTTTGTCAAATATGACAGTATTGATTTTATGGGCGTTTTCCAATGCATCCCCGCCCTTGATTAAAATCCCGTTTTCAGCGCCCTTCCCAGTGCCTGTCATGATCGCTGTAGGCGTAGCCAGCCCCAAAGCGCATGGGCAAGCGATAACAAGCACTGATATGAAAATTTTCAAAGAGAACTCCAAATCCTTGGTTCCAATATACCAAGCGAAACCCGATGCCAGCGCTATAGCGCACACCACAGGCACAAATACCCCTGAAACCCTGTCGGCCAAAGCGGCAATAGGCGCTTTTGACCCTTGGGCCTCTTCTACAAGCTTGATGATCTGCGCCAAAGCGGTTTGGGCGCCTACCCGCTCTGCTTTGAACTTGACCATTCCGGTGGTGTTTATAGTCGCGGCAAACACGCGGTCTCCGGCTGCTTTGCCCACAGGCATGCTCTCGCCGGTAAGCATGGATTCGTCCACAGAGCTTGCCCCTTCAACGACAACACCGTCAACAGGGATTTTAGTCCCCGGTTTTACTACAACTATGTCTCCGGGCTCAACCTCGTCAATAGGTATCTCTTTTTCATCCCCGTCTTGGAGTATCACCGCATTCATGGGGGCAAGGCCCATAAGCTTCTTGATCGCTTCCCCTGTCCTGCCTTTAGAAACCGCTTCCAAGGACTTGCCCAGCAAGATCAAGCAAATGATTACCCCTGCAGACTCGAAATACAAATGCTCTACAGCTTCGTAGTTCAACTGCGCAATTTGTATAGTGTTATAGATACTGATGCTTGCAGCGGCGCTAGTCCCTATAGCGATAAGAGAGTCCATATTCGGGCTTGCCCCAGCCAAAGACTTGAAGCCCACGATATAGAACCTGTATCCCGCCCCAATGACAGGGAGGACCAGGCACAGCTGCGATATCGCGAACACCAATGGGTAGTCCATCATGTTTAGCCAAGCAGGCAACGGCAATTTGACAAATGGCGCCATTGGGGCCATAGCCACATATAACAAAGGCGCCGCAAAAACAGCAGATATGGCGAATTTAATCCACATTACCTGGATCTCCCGCTCTTTCCTTGCCTTCTCTTCGTCAATGCCGACTTCCCGGTTGATTTCAAGAGGCTCATACCCTGTCTTGGTGATCACCTCCCGTATTGCCAGAAGCCTGGTTTTTTGCGGGTTATACACGATAGCCGCTCTTTCTGTGGCGAGGTTGACCGATACCGAGCCAACCCCGTCAATCCTGCCCAGGGCTTTCTCAACCCTGGCAGCGCAAGCGGCGCAAGTCATGCCGCCAATGGCTATTGTCGCTTTAGCTTCGGCTGCTTTGTCCTCCCCGGGCTCATATCCTATCTTAGTTATCGCATCTCTTATCTGTATAAGATCTGCCACACTCTCGTCATATTCAACAAACAGCTTCTCGCTTGCCAAGTTTACGCTGGCTTGCGCTATGCCAGGCAACCTTGAAACAGTCCGCTCTACACGGGCAGAACACGCGGCGCAAGTCATGCCCCGCACTTCAATGGTTTGCTGTTGCATCAAATCAGCCTCCTTGTGGATTATTGCCTTCAACCACTATTATGGCAGTTGCTTTTTTTTTTTCAAGTGCCCAGCTAATAGTTACACAGTATCTATTTTTATACTGTTTAAAGACTTAACTCTGGAAAATCCAGTTTGTGCTATAATACCCTATATGGTATCTACTCCGCCCAACTTAAATAATTACTAAAGATGGATTAAAAAATATATGATACTGCGCGAAGGACTAGGTTTCCAACAACTAACTATCCAAGAACAACAGGCATACAGGGCAATATTAAAAGCTTTTTCAAAGATGTCTGCTTATTTTGACACTACCCATCTAAGCAGGAAGGTCGATTTGATGAAGACCCTCCAAGTGGCTTTGGCCGACAACCCCTCTGTGATATATTTTAACAAAACCAATGCGACAAAGGTGTCCCACCGCTCAACGACCCGCTTCCAGTTTGAAGGCATCTTGCCCCAATTTGAAGCCCAAAAAATGGCTTCCCGCCTAGAAGAAAAAGTAGACCATATCACATCAAAAATTGAGTCGACAGCCCACACAGAGTACGCAAAATTAACCAGGATCTATGAATACCTGCAAGAAAACGTCCACTACGACCAACAGGAGCTGGCAAACATCCTCTCTGCAAGATCCCAGCGTACGGGATCAGAAAACCCGTCAACACACAACGCTTACGGGGCTTTGGTCAACAACTTGGCAGTATGTGACGGCTTTTCCTCGGCATTCACTTTGCTAGCCCAAAAGCTGGGGATTGAATGCACCCATATCAACGGGTTCTCGACCCACCGCTCCTCGCTAGTTTCCGTAGAGCATGCTTGGAATATTATAAAAACCGGAGGCAAATATTACCACTTGGATGTCACTTGGGACGCAGCCCAGTTTGCCGAGCTAAAAGAGTACTCATACGATTATTTCGCCCTTGATGACACACAGATGTTAGCAGACCACGATTGGGACAAAAAATCAGTGCTGGCTTGCACATCCACAGATCTATCGTATTACATAAAAAATGGATTGTTTGCCCACAGCCAAGACCATTTAGGGGATCTTGCGCGCTCTTTTGGGCAATCAAGGTCTGTTCCAGCGCGCATAAAGATCGCGCCAAACGTTTCATTGCCGGATAACCCTGCAAGCTATATTGTCGGCGCTATGATGGAAGAAGCAGTCAAATCCGGCCAATCTGCAAAGATAAGCTACAGTTTCAACGAGAGAAACAGGTGCTTTTTCGCAAAATTCGTGTAACTTAAAAAATAGTCCAACAAAATATCAATTTATTGCCTCTTTCATACATTGTCGATATAATAATGCCGTTTTGTATATTCTAGGGGCATTTTTGTCGTCCAAATAGCGGAAGCGCATTGATCAAAGCAAGCCGAGCACGTGGAGTGGGGATAATCGCTTGACGGCTCCCAACCAGCTGAATGGCAAATCTTCATTGAATGGCCAAACTGGCTGAGTGGCAGGTATGGGCAAGTGAAAACTTGCCTGCCGAGTGGCTTAACGCTTTTCATCCTATCCAACAAAATGTACCAGTTTTCCTCGCCTTTCTCATAGAAAACTGTCAAATGCACTTTTGCGAACCAGAAGGGCGGTGTCGCCAAAACGACAAGCGCCCACAACATTGGTGCGGCACTGGCTAAGGCAGGGAAAAAAGTGCTCTTCGTAGACCTTGACAGCCAAGCCAGCATGACGATAATAACTGGCAACGAGCCTGCCGATTTTAGCGGCAACAACATTGTCACTTTGCTCAAGGATGGAAAGTCCGCCGACATCAGGGAGTGTATTTAACCGGTCTCCGGGAACCTGGACTTGCTGCCGTCAATAATCGACCTCGCCGCAATGGAGATGGAGATGTTCTCCAAGACAAACAGGGAGATGGTCCTCGGCTGGGCGATCGCCCCTGTGAGAGATGGTTATGACTTCATATTCATCGACAACCCCCCGCAGCTGTCGATATTGACGGTGAATGCCCTGTCCTGCTCGGACATGGCCGCGCTGTGCGTCAAGACGGACTACCTCGCATACCGTGGCTTGACCCGGCTCATGGACACCATCGACGACATCCGGGAGCTCATCAACCCCAGGATCGAAGTTTTTGGCGTCATAGCGACAATGCACGAGCCGAGGGTGAAGACAGACATTGAGATACTCGCCCTGCTTGAGAAAGAGCACAGGGTCTTTGGCGTCGTGAAGAGGATGGCGGCGGCGAAAAAAGGCGTGTATGACGGCTTGCCGGTCGTGGTGCAAGACCCGTCTAGCGACGTGGTAAAAGAATATGAGAAAATAGCGCAGATATTTGCGGAGGAGGCTGGCCATGGGGCTTGAGGAAAGGGAGGCGAAACGGAGGAGGGCGAGCGTGGCCGGGAAGCTTGCAGGGGCAGAGCTGGATGCGGCCGCCCCCAAAGCGGGGATAGTGCTGCAGCCCAAAAAAGGTGAGACCAAGTCGCAGAAATTCTTGGCTTCGATGCCGCCAAGCCTGTCTATTCGGATGTCACTTGGGACGCAGCCCAGTTTGCAGAGCTAAAAGAGTACTCATACGATTATTTCGCCCTCGATGACACGCAAATGTCGGCAGACCACGATTGGGATAAAAAATCAGTGTTGGCTTGCACATCAACAGATCTATCGTATTATATAAAAAATGGATTATTCGCCCACAGCCAAGACCATTTAGGGGATCTTGCGCGCTCTTTTGGGCAATCAAGGTCTGTTCCAGCGCGCATAAAGATCGCGCCAAACGTTTCATTGCCGGACAACCTGGCAAGCTACATTGTGGGAGCCATCGATACAATTGTTTTGGTTTCGTATTGTTTGGGGCGATTTTGTTATCCAAATTGCTGCGGCTGCGATTAAAGCCAGCCTTTGAACAACCTAATCATTGGCTTGGCGCGAAAATATCTTGGCAAGCATGGCTCCTATTTGCTGCTCCGATGAGCAGCAGGCAGTGCTTATATGGAATTAAAACACAATTTAGGGTTTGGCAACCGGATTCCACACCTTCCAAGCCCTTTGTTATGCCAAATAGATGCATTAAACGAAGGAGGCAGCAAGCAAACCTTTTGGACGGGTATCCATATTTGGCGAGAGCTGTTTGTAATCGCTGAAATAAGTAACTTTCTATATAAAATTGGCATATTGTGTATCGATTCTAATATGTAATATTAAGGAATAAACATATGTCAATGCCAGAATTTCAAGACAGAGCAAGTATCCCGCCAAAAGTCGCTATTTTGCAAGTCATTTCTTCTATTGCAATGGAAGAGCTTGCGTTAAGCCACATCCTGAATTCTGAAGGCGAGAAATTGCAGTATGTGTTGGGCACATTGAGCAGCGGCAGCCTGGCTCACGCACCAACGATAGCACAATTATCCGAAATCAATGCAAGTGTAAAAAGCGCAGTTTCTGCAGTCAACATGAGCCAGCTTTTCTTAATGGGGAAACTCAGCCAAGCGGTAGGCGCCTATCAATACCTAGCGAACATAGCTACGATAACTATTATGTATATCAACTCAGTAGATGGAAGTGAAATAGCAAATGCAAAAGTGATCCAAATGCAGCCTGGTAGCTATAGCGTCACCCCGCCTGTTTTCGAAGACTTTTCGCCCGGTAATTTGGCGCCAGGGAGCGCGCCATATTCTGGCACAATAAGCAAAGGCGAGTCGATTGTTGTCATTTTCGAGTATGACCCGTATGCATACCTTGATGTCAGTTTCACATACTCATTTTCTCCACCATTTGTACTGATCCAACCTGATATGCATCTGAGAATACCTCCCCACATCCCTTTTACTTTTGATCCACCGCAAAATTTTTACATTGACTCGATTCATTATAGCTATATACAAGTGATTGATGGATCAATACCAAATTCCTTGACAATACAAGACCCGCTCCCCGGGCAACACTACTTCCTTGTTCTTCTATATATAAGCGAAGGATGAGTAGACAACAATGAAGTGGCGGGGTTGCCAAGATATTTTTTCTTCTTTTTTAAGTGGATCGCTTAGGGGGCAAAGCCCTTGGCTTAGCAAGGTTTTTTTGCCTTGCACTTCGCCCTTGGTAGGCGGCAGGCGTTGCCGCCGCGAATTTTTCAAGCATAGCACACCGATGCAGGAGCCTTTTCTCTGATGCATGTTTCTCCCTTGTGCCCGCAATTGGCGTATAACCTATGCCATTTTGGCAACAGCTGAAGAAAAATCCATTGAATTGTGCTATACTACAATTCAATGGCAAATTGCCCTTTTAGCCCAAAACATTTGGAGAAAAACAATGCAAAAGTACATGAGCATGGCCGGGCCGATGATTGATGGATGCGGCAAATTGTTAGCCATTTTCTTTTTGACCCTTGCCTTTTCCTTGCCGCTGGGGTTGCTGGTCGCCTTCGGGAGAATGAGCAAACACAAGATTATCAGCACGCCTATACGGATCTACCAGCTTGTAATGAGGGGCACACCCCTTATCTTGCAGCTGATGGTGGTCTTTTACGCCCCATCGTTTTTATTCAAAATAAGACCGAGCCGCTTCACTGCATGTATAACCGCTTTTGTGATAAACTATGCCGCTTATTTTGCCGAGATCTTAAGGGCTGGAATCGAGGGCATTCCCCAAGGGCAGCATGAAGCGGCAAAAGCGCTTGGCTACACCACATGGCAAAAATATACACTCATTATCATTCCGCAAGTCACTAAACGCGTTTTGCCCCCCATGGGCAACGAGTTTATGACGCTTCTCAAGGACACAGCGCTTTCGACAACTATTGGGATTGCCGAGCTGTTCAGGGCGACCTCCAATGCCGCAATAAGGATGGTGTCTGTCGCCCCCTATTTGGCAGCCGGGCTTATATATTTCGCCTTAAACTCGATAGTCGAAAAAGCCTTTCAAATAGCTGAAAACAAACTTGGATATTATAAGATTTTATAAATGGTGTTATAAATGGTTGTACTTGACGCAAAGAATGTCACAAAAACCTTTGATGGCGCAATAGCCTTAGACTCTGTTTCCCTAAGTGTGGCAGAGGGAGAAGCGGTGGCGATAATCGGGCCTTCTGGCTCTGGCAAGTCTACATTGCTGCGCTGCTTTGCCCAGCTTGTCAGCATAGATTCGGGAGAAATCACCATTTGCTCCAAGCCGATGGTGACAAGCCCTTCAGGCAAGGCGGTCTATTCGCCAAAGGACCAACTGCACGAAATACAGTTGATGACAGGGATGGTATTCCAGTCATTTAACTTGTTTTCGCACTTCTCTGTCTTGGAGAATATAACCAATGCCCAAATCCACGTGCTAAAAAGATCAAAAGCTGAAGCAGAGCACATTGCCATATCCCTGTTGGACAAGGTTAGCTTGGCAGATAAAGCCAACGCTTATCCTTTCCAGCTTTCCGGCGGCCAAGCCCAGCGGGTGTCTATTGCCCGTGCCCTTGCCCTGTCGCCTAAAGTCCTTTTCTTTGACGAACCCACAAGCGCCCTTGACCCTGAGCTTTCCGGTGAAATCCTGCGCGTAATCAAAGACCTTGCCCAAGAGAGCAGGACTATGATTGTTGTCACCCACGAAATGGCATTTGCAAGGGAAATATCCGATAGAATCGTTTTTATGGAAGAAGGCAGGGCAGCCATTGAAGGAACCCCGGCACAGATATTTGAAAATACAAGCTCGCCTAGATTGCGCAGGTTCCTGGAAGGCATGGACTTCTCCAGCAATGACAAATCATAGGATGGTGGAAACCAAAATGGAATTTCGCATCGAATACGATACAATGGGCGAAGTGAGGGTGCCCGCAGACAAACTTTGGGGGGCACAAACCCAAAGGAGCCTAGAAAACTTTAAAATAGGCGAAGAAAAAATGCCTATGGACCTCATCTATGCAATCACTACAATAAAAGCGGCATCAGCCAGAGCAAACACCTTTCTTGGGGTCCTTGATGCGCCAAAACAGGAGCTCATACAAGCTTCCTGCGATGAAATCCTGTCAGGCAAACATGACAGCCAGTTCCCGTTGTCCCTTTGGCAGACAGGCAGCGGCACCCAGACAAACATGAATGTCAACGAAGTTATAGCAAACATCGCGAATTTCACCCACGGGAAAAACATGCTCCACCCCAACGACGATGTCAACAAATCCCAGTCCACAAATGATGTATTCCCCACAGCTATACATATCACTGCATACACCTCAATGCGGGAAGTAAACCTTTCAGCATTCAAGCTCAAATCAGCCCTAGACGCGTTGGCAGAATCAAATATGCACATAATAAAGACAGGCAGAACCCACTTGCAAGACGCCACGCCACTGACACTGGGCCAAGAGATCAGCGCATGGGCCCATATGCTTAAAGTGGACATAGCTGCAAACGAGCAAGCTATGAAACCTCTGCAAGCCGTTGCCATTGGCGGCACAGCAGTGGGCACAGGTTTGAATGCGCCAAACGGGTTTGACTTGCAGTGTTGCGAATACCTCTCCGGGATATGCGGCTTTGAGGTCATCCCTTCAGAAAACAAGTTCCACGCCCTCTCCTCGAAAGGGGAGGTCGCGAACGCCCATGGATCCCTCAAAGCCCTGGCATGCGACCTTATAAAAATCGCCAATGATATTCGTTTGCTGGCAAGCGGCCCAAGGGCAGGCATCGGGGAGATCAACATACCGGAAAACGAGCCGGGCAGCTCAATTATGCCTGGCAAAGTCAACCCCACCCAAAGCGAGGCGATGATCATGGCCTGTATGCAAGTGATTGCCAACGACACGTCAATCGCCCATGGAGCCAGCTTTGGCAATTACCAGCTGAATGTTTGCATGCCATTGATTGCCAACAGCTTCCTGCAGTCGGCGCGCCTGTTAAAAGACGCTATCAGTTCCATGCTCGAGAACTGTGTGGCAGGGATTACACCCAACCTTGGGACCATTGAAAAAAACTTGGAGAACTCGTTAATGAGCGTTGCCGCCCTCAACCCCTATATAGGCTATGAGAACGCTGCCAAGATCGCAAAGCATGCCCACCAAAACAGCCTGTCGCTACGGGAAGCCGTCAGCGAGCTGGGTATGATGACAGAAGAGGATTTTGAGAAAGCGATGGACTACAAAAAAATGGTCTTCGGTGAAAAGGATAAATAAATATGCCCATAAATGAGTACCCGGTTTCCAGCCAGTACGATGGAACCCGCCTTGACCGTTTCTGTGTGAATTGCGGCATTGGGCCAAGGAATTTGGTCCAACGCCTTATACGCAAAGGCGATATCAAAGTCGACGGCAAGAAGCAGGATGCTTCAATGCGCCTTAGCGCAGGAAACACAGTCCAAGCATACAGCCCCCATCCCCCAATACAAAAACAAATACCAAAGCTGGATCTAGCCGATGTCGGGGAGATTATCTTTGAGGATGAAAATTTGTTTGCGCTCTCAAAACTCCCGGGCATTCCCTCCCAGCCGGCGCAAAACTTCCCTATAAGCGCAAGCCAAGCGATTGCCTCCTACGTCGCATCACAAGGGGGGCAAAGCGGATCTGGCCCAACCTTCAGGGCAGGCGTCGCAAACCGGCTTGATGTAAACGCGTCAGGAATCCTGCTTTCAGCAAAAAACCCGGTGGCGGCGAGAAGCCTGGCCCAGCTCTTCAGGGAGAACAAAATCGACAAAAGGTATATCGCCCTAGCCCATGGAAAAGTCGAGCCTAGGCAAATGGCGAACTACAGCGACCCTGCCCAAACCCAATCCAGAATAATTCTGTACAACTCGCCAAATGCCATTGGTCCAAAAGCCTCCCTATACCAATCAAGCGTCAGCGTTTTAGAATACAAAGAGCCGGCAAGCCTTGTTGAAATCCAGTTAGTGACAGGCAAGAAACACCAAGCCAGGGTGCAAATGGCCCACCACGGCTGGCCAATACTTGGCGATGCCCGCTATAGCACCCAGGAAAGCTCAAGGGTTGCAAAGTGGATGGCCATACCCAGGTTATTTTTGCATTGCCATAAAATGTCTTTTTATTTAGCAGCAAAGCGCTACGATGTATTTGCCCCAGTGCCCCAAGACATGGATGAAGCCCTAAATCGGCTGGGATATAGCAAATTTGATTGAAACTGTGCCTGTTATTGTTCTTTTGCCCACAATGCCAGTTACATCGAAACCCGTTTTGGTCAATAAAACATAACGAAAAACAGTTCTTCTGAGTCGAAAAAAACAAATTGCTGCCCATTTCTTCCCATTTAGGTTATAATTAAGTCAAAAAAACACTCCCATACAAATAATGCTATGGCAAAGAAAAACCAAGATAACAAAGATACAAGACAAGCCTTGATCGATATATCAAAGGAATTATTCCAGGTCAAAAATTTTGATGATGTGACAATAGATGAGATCTGCAAGTTGGCAGGTGTCACAAAAGGCTCGTTTTACCACCACTTTTCGTCTAAATACGATATACCCATCCAGCAGTACAGGCAAATCCAAAACGATTTTTTCAGCGACTATGAGAGCAACTCAAACCTGCCCACTTTGGAGCGTTTCAAATTGGCAGTTTTGTGGTACGCCTCATATTGCACAGAAGACAACGTGAACATTATCACAAATTACCACAGGGTGATGATGAACTATGACAATAAAAACAGGATGCTTCGAAAGATCGAGATAGAAACCAGGGTTTTTACTGAGCTGATTTCCATCGGGGTCGCCGAGGGGGTATTCAAGTCGAATACCAACGCCGCATTCCACTCAGAGATGATCACCCGCTTTATTGCCAGCCTCCTGCTTGATTGGGCAATTTTCAAAGGCGCTTTAGACTTGAAAGCCCATCTACAGTACCTTTATTTAAACATGCTTGAAATCATGTCAGTGGATGCGACTTGGGAGGACTATGCTCTAAACAAACGGAAATAAGGCTAAGAATACAGCAAAAATGGACTAGGAGGGGATTAAATCTTTGCCCTGCGAAATTTGCCGCACAATCTCTATATCTTCTTTCTCAAAATTCCTTGAAAAGGGCAGCAACTTCCCAAGCTCCCTTGTCTTATGCTGCTATTGTCTAAAGGAGACTTTTGGGGCATCATCACTATATTTTTTTAAAACATTAAAGCATCGTTTGCCGGAGTAGCGCTTATGGATAGTGCAGAAGAGGATGTGGACAAAACCTATTGCTCCACGTAGCTTGTCCGCAACACCGGCATGCCCTTTGCTATGATTAGAGCAAGGGCTCTTCAGCCATCATTTCTATTGCCACCTTTTATATAGTTGGCACTGGGCTTCCTAACATATAGCCAAACTTGAACCTCATATTGTTTGGAGCTATTGTGCAGCCTCTTTCTGGTTTGAAAGAGGCTGCTGTCATATGCGTTAAAGTATAATCTTTTGCTTCAATGTCTAACTGCAATCGGTATGGCAAAGAGCCATAGCCAAAGACTTTGAAGTTAGCTCCTATGATATAATGTAAACAGGTAACACCACATGCTATGGAGGATGTTCTTGGGAGATTTCTTAAATGTTGGCAGCCAAAGATTTAGGATGAGCCTAAATGGCATGATTATGTTGACAAAAGCCTCTTGATTGCTGAAACAAACAAGCTAGTGGATACCCCGCTGCGCTATGTCTGCCTAAGCCGCCCAAGGAGGTTTGGAAAGACAATGGCTGTGGAAATGCTCAGCGCGTATTGCGGGTCTAGAGAAGAAACAGGCTAGTTGTTCAGCCAGTTAGAAATTGGAAACGAGCAAAGCTTCAATGAGCATCTAAGCCGATATAACTGCCTTTCGATAAACATGCAACGATTTATACGTGATGCTGGCGAAATTGATGTGATGGAAAGAAAAATCCTAAAGCTGCTTGTCAAAGACATAAAAGATGATTACCAGGAAATTTCTCTTTTTGACGAAACAGATATTGTCCAAGTCATGAGCGATGTATATAGGCAGACAGGTCGTTTTTTTGTAATTCTCATTGATGAGTGGGACTGTATATTCAGGGAGTATAAAGAAGACCATGTGTCCCAAAAAGCCTACCTCGATTTTTTACGGATATGGCTCAAAGACTAGGAATATGTCGCGCTTGCCTACATGACTGGCATCTTGCCCATAAAAAAACATGGCACACACAGCGCATTGAATATGTTTGACGAGTACTCAATGTTAGAGCCCCAAGACTTTGCGCCGTATTATAGGTTCACAGAAGAAGAAGCGTATGCCCTCTGCAAAATCCATGGCGGGGACATGGAACAGATGCGCTCCTGGTATGGCGGATACCACATGAAGTATTGGAGTGGCATTGGCGCAAACACAAAAAATGTCGAGGTCTCCATATATAGCACGAGGTCAGTTGTCCAGTCAATACGGACAGGTTTCTTTCTCTCATACTGGAACCAGACGGAAAATGATTCTGGGCTAGGGGTGCGTCTATCCCCAACAAGCAAGTCAGCGGCGTTTTCTTTTACCCCACAACTGACTTGGGATGGCCAGAGGTGATTTGCGCTATAAGACTCGAGGAGCCTTCTTGAGAGTGTTTGGAGGCTTGACGCCGAAGCAGCGGCCCAAGGCGTGCAAAGAGTCCACCAAGAGGTTTCTTTGCTGCAATACAATGATGAGAACGCTTTGAGCTATGTTGTAGGGCTTGCGTTCTACACGGCAAGGGAGCATTGCGAGATATACCGGGAGCTTCCTTCAGGCAAAGGGTATGCCGACCTTGTCATGGAGCCAAAGTGGGGACGGGAGCAGAAGCCCGCTCTAATTGTCGAGCTTAAGTGGGACAAACGCGCGAGTGGGGCGATTGCGCAAATTAAAGAGAAGTGGTGCATGGATGAATTGAAGGGATCCAGGGAGGTCTTGCTTGTTGGCATATACTATGACAAGGCGAGCAAGGAGCACGAATGCTCTATATAGAGAAATGGAGCCAACCTGGCTGATAGATCCCAAAGTTTGCATACTGTGAACGCTTTGAAAGAAACCTATTCACTGATTGAGATTGTTGGAGCGTAAATGCTTGCGTGATGTCAATCAAACCCAGCTCGATAATTAGGAGAAAACAAAGAACATGCCCCATCGCGCATGTCGGATTAGCAGATAAAGGTTTCTCAATGGGCAAGTGAGGAAAATATCAGAAATAACAGTACTTTATTCTACAACTTATTGTATCATGTGCCAGTCGACTACAAGAAGAACGAGAATTTACAGATACTTTCTACCTGCATTGAAAATAATATTATACAACAAGCAGGCGTGGTTTCAAATATAAAAGAGGCAATAGCGCTCTCGCATGTAGTTGTGAAAAAGGACATTCCTTTGCCTACAGAAGGGAAGTGTGTATTCAATCCAAAAGCATTCAAAGATCTCGAAAAATAATGAAGCAAAACTGAAAAAAGATCAAAGGAAAGGACGTTAATTTAATGAAAGTGCAATTAGAAATGTTTATCAACTTTAATGGAAACTGCCGGGAAGCGGTGGAGTTCTATGCAAAGGCATTCAATTCTTCGGTCAACAACCTAATGACATATGGCGAAGCGCCGCCTGACCCTGGCTATGCCGTGGCGGAAGCTGACAAGAATAGGGTCATGTACGCAGGTGTCCCATTTGGCGGCATGACGATGATGTTTATGGATTATCCTTCTGGCTCGGAAATGGTTATAGGCGACAATATCCACCCAACTATCAGCGTCGATAGCAAAGATGAGGTTACAAGATTGTTTAATGAGCTAAAAGAAGGCGGAGAAGTTTATGGGGAGCTTGGGCAGACCTTTTTTAGCGAGTGGTACGGCATGGTGAAAGACAAGTTTGGCGTTACTTGGCAGATTTTATTCTACTCACAGCCAGAGTAGGATGCCGGTCTAATCTATCATTAAACCCGAATCGCCAGTTCTGGCATAGGGAAGTATCACAAATATAAAACAGATCTTCTATGTTCAAATTTAAGGTTTTAGGCTGTGTTATGCTAAAAGCCTTAAATTTGAATTTCAAATGCAGCCATACACTTGTCGAGATAATATTGTTATAACAGGCTATATATGCTATAATGTTGACATACATAATTCAAAGAGGCAAAAATGGCAAAAACATTGCACAAAAGAGCGCATTTGGAGATCCAGACCCACCGGAAAAACCCCATCGGGATAGTCAGGACATCCTTCAGGGAAAACGGCAAAACCAGGCACATGGAGCTTGGCAGGATAACAGGTGTCGGCTACGACAAGCTCAAGCTGGTCCAGGCTGCGCTCCAGGGGAATGTCGTCCCCACATCCGGGTTCAAGATAGTGTCCTCCAGGGAATACGGCGCAAGCAAAGCTATTTTGGACCTCGCAAAAGAGCTCGGCTTGGACAAGATGATATACTCGCGGACCAGCGAGCATTGGGTAAAATGCTCGCTGGCGATGGTCATTGGGCGCTTGGCCTACCCTGGCAGCAGCAAGTTTGCCCTCTCCCATTGCGGCGCGTACAGCGCGCTTTGGAAAATATGCGGCGTGGATGAGGAGGGGCTGTCTGTGGAGGCCTGCTGCCACGGGCCGATGGACAAGCTCCTCGCCAGGCAGGGCAAGATCCAGAAAGCCCTCGTGGACAAGCGCCTTGGGGAGGGCTGCCTGGTCCTTTACGACATTGCCAGCAGCTGCATGGAAGGCGGGTTTGAAGGCAGCGATATTGTGAAATACGGCTACAACAGGGACAAAAAACGAGGCAAGAAGCAGGTGGCGGTTTCACTTTTGTGCGGCAAGGGCGGATGCCCGGCGGCTGTCGATGTTTTCCCTGGCAATACCAAGGACGAGGCGACAGTTGTGGGCAAGATCGGCGAGCTGCATAAAAAATACGGCATTGAGCAGGTTGTTTTTGTCGGCGGCAGTGGCATGGTCACAACTGCCCAGTACGAGAAAATCAACCACGAGGCTGTCAAGGTGGTTTCGGCGCCCGCCCACGCCAAGATAAAGGAGCTGTGCGGAAAGGGGGTTGTCCAGCCCGGTTTTTTCGACGAGCGGCCCATTGTGGAAGTCGTGGAGGGGGGAATGCGCTACTGCCTGTGCAAAAACCCGGCGATAGCCGAGAAGGAGGGGCGCGCAAGGCAAGCGCTCCTGGACAAGACGAAAGAGGCTCTTGACAAGGCCGTAAACTCCACAAGGAAAGGCAAAAACAGCAAGGAAGCGCGTGCTGGGAGAGTCTTGGGCAAGCACAAGATGGCCAAGTTTGTAGTTTTCAATGGCTCTGGCGACAATCTGACATGGAGCTTTGACGAGAAGAAAATCGAGGCGGAGAAGGCCCTTGATGGCTGCTATGCCATATACACAGATGTGGACGAGGCAAGCATGTCAGCGGTCGAGGTTGTAGAGAGCTTCAAGGGGCTGGCAAGCGTAGAGAAGGCTTTCAGGCGGATGGAGATGCGGCCTTGCTTCCACAGGACAGACCCGGGGATCGAGTGCCATGTATTCATATGCATGCTGGCCTACTACTTGATGTGGCACATGGGCCAAAGGCTCCAGCCCTTGTATGCGCAAGGCGGGGTTGGAGGGAAAAGAAAGTACACATTCGGCTACGTTATTGAGTCGCTGAAAGCCATCCGCGAAAATGTTGCCTCAATCGAGGGGATGCCAGTCCCCGTGATCACTGAGCCGAATGACGAGCAGGAGTTCATCAAGTTCCTTCTAGAGAATCCTGCCTAAAGAGCCATACACTTGAAATTTTAAAAATCAGAAAATGGCTTGCCATACGCTGTTCAGGTCGTTTCTCTTTCAGAAGATCCGATAAAAAAGGACAATCAAAAGACTGAAAAAAATGGTGATAGTCGGAAAGATTGTTGATTCGAGCCAATGAATCTGGGATAATATTGATAGAATATTTGAATGCAGGTAAAGTAATGGGAATAACACTCAAAGAGCTAATTGGCTTGACAAAAGAATTGCCGGAAGAATACTTTGAAGAGGCTTTCGAAAAACTATCAGAATTGAAAGAAAAGGCTGAGCCAGAAAAAGCCAGCCAGCCAAAAACCTGCCCCCATTGCG